>DATMWO010000303.1:0-10546 GCA_035562475.1 Methanoregula sp. | reverse complement strand
GGGATCTATCTGGACAGGGGGTAGTTCCCGGTACCGCCATACCGAGAGCGGACGCTTCTCCCACATCGTTTTTGTTACCGTTATTTCGTCAAGGGGATATTTTACAGCAAGGAGATGACCGCATTTTTTGCAATTATACAGGATCTCGTCAGCGGGATAGGTGGCTCCACAGTTGACGCACACGAGATGATACATGGGAGAGTATTGGTCTTTTGATTACATATAGGCGTGCGTTTTCCCGGAGGATAAACGGCGGTCTCCAGGATTTTTTACCCTCAGTTCATCGAAGAAAGGACAAGGGTATCTTTTTTTTCTTACTCTTTTTTCTTCGTAAGAAGATCGTGATAAAGAGCATCCCTGCGGTCTTTTTCTACCGGGAATGCGCTTTTTGTCCTCTCTACCTCTCCGGGATCAATCTCTGAGAAGAGAAGTTGTTCTGCCTCATCAGCGCGACTGATAATTGTCCCGTGGGGATCTGCTGTCATCGATGCACCTGAGTAGAGATCAACAGGAGTCTTTCCGGTGGTATTTACCCCCAGAATATACATCTGGTTTTCTGCAGCCCGTGCTGTGATGAACAACTCCCAGTGCCTGATGCGGCTGTGTGGCCAGGCTGCCGGAATAAAAACTGCATGGACTCCCTTTTTTGCATAAAGCCTGAAGAGTTCAGGAAACCGAAGGTCATAACATATTGCGATACCACAGGTCAGCGAATCAAAAGTAAATATGCCCAGATCCGTGCCCGGGGAGTTTGCTTCATGTTCATGACAGAAAGAGAACAGGTGCATCTTTGCATAGCGTGCAAGAATCCTGCCATCGCTGCCAATGGCGACGGCAGTGTTTTTTGGCAGCGGGTCATATGCTTCCCGCATTGAACCAAGGATGCCAATCCTGTACTCTTTTGCATACGCCTGAAGGGAAGATATGATACTCCCGTGAATATCCTGGATATTTTTGTGGGGCTGGGGGTCCCAGCCGGTAGCAAACTGTTCAGGAAAACAGATCAGTTTTGCACCGCAATCAGCAGCATGCCGTATGAAAGTTTCTGCCTTTCTCATCGTCTTTTCCGGATCTTCCCAGGCACTCGCGATCTGTGCACTGCACACTCTGATGATATGGCCAGCATTCCGGTTTTGGCTTTCGTCTAAAGACATTGGTTATTGCATTCCCCTGATACGATAAAATTACAATTCTGACGCTTCGTATTCCCTTAAGCATTGTGCAGCGTCAAAGAGTAATAGACATTTTGGTTACCTGTAAGGCGGGAAAAAACTCCGGAGAAACTGACAAGAATCGATATGGTTCACCCCAAAACCATAAAAACCGTTCTTTTTATGATAGACTCCCGCTTCAGTTCCTCTCAGAAGTGTTGCGGGCTGGGAGTTTTCTGGAATACCCTGATGGAGGGGACAGTGCGTCCTCCCAGACCGCCCCTGCGCTGTAAGATAGTGCTTCAGTACCTTTTCAGGTCTAATCGCATTCACGGGGCTGCATCAGCGTCGGGGGCAAAAGGCACTATTTGCCGAAGTCTCCACGAGTAGTAAGAGAGTATTCTCGAGGATTTCTCCACAACATATTTTTTAGTCACGGATCCGCCATGCAAAGCGTCCCTTCTGGGGCGGCAGCAATTATCCTCGCAGATCGATAGTGTGGTGACAATCCCTGCATCATGAAAGGAATTCTGCAGAATTAAAAAAGAGAGATTTTAGTATTCGTAGATAACGGATTCATCAATCCGTGTATACGTAACCAGTTCATTTTGTTTAAAGTGGATTGCAATTTCGCGGGCTGCACTCTCCGGAGAGTCGGAACCATGGATGATGTTCCGGCCGATGTCAATACCAAAATCGCCCCGGATAGTACCGGGCTCCGCTTCCTGGGGATTGGTCGCACCGATTATCTTACGGGCGATCGAGACCACACTCCTGCCCTCCCAGACCATGAGAAAACAGGGTCCCCCCATAATATAGTGTTTGAGGGAAGGAAAAAATGGTTTTGCGAGATGCTCCCGGTATTGTTCTGTTACCCGCGTTTCGGGAAGTGTCTCAAACCGCGCTGCAACGAGTTTCAATCCTTTCGTCTCAAACCGGGATACGATCTCACCCACAAGACCGCGCTGAACCCCATCAGGCTTCACCATAACAAAGGTGCGGTCCATCTGCGATCTCACTCCTTATTTGCAGCCTTCTTTCCTGCAGCAGTCCACTGGACCCGTCGGGGGACCCTTCCGAGCTTGTAGTTATTCTGGCACTTGGTGCTGCAGAAGTAAAAGATGGTCCCGTCCTTTCTGATATACATCTTGCCGGTACCCGGTTCAAGCTGAACTCCACAGAAGCTGCAGGGATGTTGTTCAACCATTCCCTTCACCGCCTCGACATTTTCTTTGCTTCGCGTTCGGTCTCAAGGAGCATGACAATATCTCCTTCACGGATTGGACCAACCGTGTTGCGGGTAATGATCCGTCCCTTGTTGTTTCCGTCAAGGATACGGCACTTTACCTGCATTGCTTCGCCGTGCATGCCGGTCGAGCCAACAACCTCAATCACTTCGGCTGGCGTTGCGTCGTCTGCCATAGGAGAATCCTCACGCCTTCAGCGCGGTCAGCTGCCTGGTAAGATCTTCAATCGTTTCTTTTGCCTTGCCGGGTTTTACAATAGCAGCGGCAGCTGAGCCTACGTCAAGACCGCTTGCAGCGCCAATGTCGTTCTGCTTGTTGATGAAAATATACGGAACTTTCTTTTCATCGCAGAGCGGCCCAAGGTGCATAACAATCTCTTCGGGTTCCACATCTGCCCCAATCAATACGAGCAGAGCGATGCTGCGCTCAATGGCTTTTGTCGCTTCATTGGATCCTTTCTTGATCTTGCCTGTATCCCGTGCAACTTCAAGGGCTTCAAGCGCCTTGTTCTGAAGCTCGTCCGGAGCCTGCGTTTTTACGTAACCTTTTGCCATAACTCACCTCATTCAGGAGTAGAATGCTCCTTCATTACTCATCAGTCAGCAATGATGCAGCCATATCATTTCATCAGGAGCGGAAATAAAGGTTTGTGAAGGGCTGGCCGGGAGGGTAAAAATAACCTCAGGTTTTTATTACTGCTTTCTGATGTTCATTATCCCGTAAGCCGGTATATTTCCGCTCCATTTACAGAATATATTTTCTCAAGACCGCTGGCTGATATATTTACCCGATAGCGCTCACGCTCACTGTCACCAACGTAGAGAAGAGTGGCATTATATTTTTTCATAAGATCAACCGTCTTTTCAGGTTCTTCATAGATTGATTGTACATCAGCCAGTCGCGTGCTGAACCAGCCTGTATCATCGCCACGCCACATATACTCATGAAATGGCATACCAATAATTGCGGGAATCCCGGTAAAGGAAGAAACCCGCGAGTAATAGGCATAGTCCCCCCCCTCAGCCTCAACAATACGGTAGTCCCCGTGAAGGCTCCTCAAATAGGTTACTGCCCCAAAATCACCGGCATGTGAGTCTTTGAGATATGCAAGCCCATCGAGGGTTCCTGTTCCATAACTCAGATTGAACGGAATACTAAACGGGACAACGAAGAGCAGGCAAACCACGGTAATTGTTATTATCGCTGTGTTCCGGGCAGAAATAACCGGTATCCATCTGCATTCAGACAGCCAATTCCCGATCATTGTTGTTGCTGCAATGCCAAGAATGATCCATGCAGGAAGATAACACTTGAAGACGGTATTCATCCGGAAGAAGGTATCTCCCATATTATCTTTGAGATAGAACAACTCACAGAAGATCAAAAGGAGTAATCCGATGCTGGCAAGGATATCAGGAAGATCGTGATGCTCCCGTGCGAGGAAATAAATTAAAGGAACCACCGCAATTGCTGCAGCGAGGTAACCCGTAAGAACAAAAGGAATCACCGCAAGGAGAAGATACGGTCGCCTGACGATATCCCGCCAGAGGAATGCAAAAAAAATGGCAATGAACAGTCCGTTTACCAGCAGGAACTCAAAGGGATTCGAAGGGGTATGAACGATTGAAATACCCCCGGTGGTCGTCTTTAACTGGAGGTAAAACGGCAGATAGCACAGGATGGCAAGTGGCGGGACAGCTGCCAGGTGCCAGCAGGATGAAAAACTGTTTGTATTTTTCCAGACCCTCCAGATGATCAGAACCCCGAACAGAAGCATGATGGGGGCATAAATCAAAACGTCCCAGGTATTGAACAATGGCATGGAGCCAAGACTGATCGCGCAAAAAATACTGACAAGCCATTTTGCCCGGTTTTCGAGGGATTCCCAGCGTTTACAGGCATAGAGAAGTAAGAAGATCAAAAATACCTGGTTGAAGAGGGAGACCACATGGGCATGGACATCCCCCCAGATGAATGAGAACAGAGGGTATTCGTTGATGGTATTGGTGATTGTTCGTGTACTGTCCCAGAAAACAGTATTCAATGCTTTTCCCTGTGCAAGCTGATAAAAAAATGATGGATTTGGTATAAAAAGAACGATGAGGGGTAACCACCGGAATTTTTCAAGCAGCAGGGTTCCAATCGCGTACAGGTTAATCGCAGCAAGACTGAAGATCGTTGGCAGAGCGAGGTTGAATACAATATTCGATGGAACCCCGGTGACAATACCAAGACACCCGAACATCCAGTATCCAAGATAATAATAGACATTCAGGTACCCTCCGGCAAACCATGGGTCAAGTGGCGGTACAACCGGATTTCTCATCACCGATGCAAGAAATGCGTGGTCCATGAATTTTTCTGCATACGATATCGTGGGATTGACAAACCGCACGTCAAGCATGAGGAAAAAACAGATGAGGAATACCATCTCCCAGCGCCACTCTGTCCTGAGCTCATCCAGGGAATAGTGGCGGTACCAGAGATGGTAACAAAAAAGTGCCAGAAACGGGATGAGGGCAATCTGCACAGGTATATGGAGAAGTCCACAGTACCAGGAAAGAAGGGTGAATACAAGGAGTGATGCAGAGAATGAGACCGGAAATGCAAAGCTCTTAAATGTTTTTTTCAGCGATGGGTAACAAGAAAGCTGAATAAGGGTAAGGAAACCAAGCCAGCTTATCACAGAAAAAATCTGCTGTTCCACGGTCAGGACGATTTCCCCCCTTCCAGCTTTGAGTCAAGGACTGTCCGGATGCTGGGGATGACCCAGTCCCCGAAATAATAAATCGAGACGATCCCGCCAGCGAGAGTTACAAGGTTTTTAATCAGGTGGTCTATAACAGCAATCAGTGTTGCAACAGCGGGATCAACCCCGGCAAGCCCGAATGTTATTGCCAGAGAAACCTCATACGTTCCAACACCCCCCGGTGTGAGCGGAATGGCCTTTACAAGGTTTCCAATTACAATGGCAAGAACAATTACCGCAAAGGGGATCTGCTGCTGAAACATCATTACCACGGAAACGCAGACAAGTATATCCAGGAGCCAGATTACCACTGAAGAGAACCCAAGTACTACAATAGCTTTCAGTGACAACGAAGCTCGTTTAATTTCATGCAGGATAGTCAGAATTATCGCGATGTACCGGTTTTCTGAGGAAAATTTACCCATAAAAAGTAACAGGACAAAAAAAATCACACCGGCTGCAAGCGGCAACACAATGAGAGTGTAGAACCATGCAGGTACGTTCACAACGAAGAAGAGTGCTACTGCACCAAGGAGTGCCACCGTGAAGATGTCAAAAATCCGCTCGACAACCAGCGAAGAAACTCCTTCCGAATAGGTAACATCATATTCGTGTTTCAGGATGAGAACACGTACAAAATCTCCAAGACGTGCAGGAACTATCAGGTTAACTGTCTGACTGACAAAAATACAGGCGGTAGATGCCGTAACGCCGACCTGGTAACTGAGGTTTTTGAGAATGATATGGTACCGCCATCCACGTAACCACCAGGCACAAAGGCAGATGATCGTGCCCACGACAAGATATGCTGGAATACTATTCTGGAGGGCAATGAGGAGATCATCCCAGACCCTGTAGAGCATAAAGGCGACAATACCGATCGCAATAACGGTCGGAATGACGATTGCACTAATTTTTCGATACATGAATCTGCCACCACAACCTCAGGATCGATGAACCCATCTCAAAAACATCTTTTACTTTCACGGTAGTCCCTTTACCTGCCCGCCAGCGGACCGGAAATTCGCTGATGCGTGCTCCGTGATGCTGGGAGCGGACGAGAATCTCGGTATCCCAGAACCAGTGGCTGGAACGAATGGATGGGAGTATCGGGAGGATATATTCCTTATTGAATGCTTTAAAACCGCACTGGTGATCGTAGATTCTGCTTCCCAGAAAAAGTCTGACCAGAAAATTATAGGAACGACTCGCTATCTCGCGACCGCCGGTACGCACAGTATCGCTCCCCGGCATCAGCCGTGATCCGGTTGCAATATCTGCCCCCTCACGGATAGCCCCAATGAGCTCGGGAAGATGCTGCAAATCGGTTGCGAGATCAACATCATAGTAACATACAATATCCCCTTTGGACTCATGAATCGCCCGGTTGAGCGCTTTACCCCGACCCAGTCGTTCATCACTATGGAGAAGATTGATGCGGGAATCACCTAGTTCGTACTGGCGGATAAAGTCCGTGCTTCCATCGGTGCTGCCATCTTCTGCGATGATCAGCTCAAAGCTGTTCGTAATCCGGGACAGAAGTTCAATAGATCGGGGAATAGCAATCCCGAGTGCATGAAGGTCGTTAAAAACAGGAATGACTACGGTTACATCAGGTCCTGCCATGGGTACTCCAGGTCCTGATATTTACCGCTACCTCGGAACCCGCACGTACAGATCCCTCCATACTTCTTTCCGGGTAATTTGTGGGGGAAAACATTCCTGCCATAAATAATCCCCGGTGTTCAAACGCAGGGATAAGACTGCGGTATCCGGTGGTGTACACAGGACCTGCCCAGGGATCAACGGCCATTTTGTACCAGTGGATCTCATCCCGGGTTACAGAGAACCTGGTGCAAAAATCCTCAAGCATCTGTACGTCGAGGCGTGGTGAAACTGTGCCAGTAAAGTAGGATGCCAGGTAAACGATATGTTCCCCGTATCTCTTAATAGGAATAAAATTTGTATGGGCTACTACTGCACCGTACGGAGCTTCATCTTTCATGTTGAGCCAGTAAATACCCTCAGTCACCTCACGTTCAAGTGCGAGTGTCATGCATGCAGCACCCTGGTAGGGAACAGGAAGCAGTGCCGGACCCCCCATTCTCTCGAGTTCCTGGGGTGGTATTGTAGAAATAATTGTGTCGTACCGGTTACCATTTGCCTCCCAGGCTCCGTTTTTGCGGGAAACAGAAGATACCGGGGTCTGTTTCCGGATAATTCCCCCTTTTTGTGTTATTGATTTTTCGAGGGCATCGATAAGTTGATGAAATCCCCCATTCATGTATCCCAGATGTTCTCCTGAAACACCACGATTTGAGCGAATTGCAATCCGGCTGAACAACCATGCTGCCGAAACTTCTTTTCTCCGTTCCCCAAATTTACTCTTTAAGAGTGGTTCGAAAAATGATGAATAAATGTTTTTTCCGAGATGTTTCAAAATATACTGCTCAGCCGGGATGTCATCAAGGGTCTTGAGATCTGTTTTTTTTGCTTTGAATGTAAGTCTGGCAAGTTTTACTTTATCCATAAGCGTGAGCCCGGGATAGAGCAGGATTTCAAGAGGGGTGTTCAACCGATAGATCGTATTGCCTGCAAAATAACCGGTTGTACCCGTTTTCCATTCAAGTTTGTCAATCAGACCCAGATCGGTTATTAATGCAAAAAGACTGCTGTCCGTGGAGAAACAATGGTGATAATACCGTTCTATCCAGTAATTGTTAACGTTATAGGATGAGAGGCAACCCCCGAGGAAAGGCATTTTTTCAAAAAGGTCTACCTCGTGATCCTGCACAAGTCTGTGGGCAGCAACAAGTCCGGTCAGCCCCCCCCCGATTACGGCGATCTTCATGATGAGTATTCTATAGTATTTTTCAGGGCGAAATGAAAAAGGCTCCGTATATTTACTGCAAATCGGCATAATCTCCTCGGAGAAATTATAAGAAAGTTTTTGTATTGTCGAAATAAACGGTAATAACATCAAAAGGCCTTAAAGAGAATAAAAGAAAGTAATTATCTCTCAGCCCATTGGAGGGTGTCAATACAATGCGCGTGTTTTTCATAGGTTTTGGTCAAGCGGGCGGTAAAATTGTCGATATGTTTATCGAGCAGGATAAAAAACTCGGAACGAACAGTTTCAGGGGGATTGCCGTCAATACCGCGCGAACCGACCTGATGGGTTTAAAAAATGTCGATATGAAAGACCGGATTCTTATCGGACAGACCATGCTCAAAGGTCATGGTGTTGGTACCGATAATGTAACCGGGGCTCGTGTAACGGCGGATGAAATTGACAGTATAATCAGTGCCATTGATGTCAGGGGTACCCATGATGTTGATGCCTTTGTCATCGTAGCCGGGCTTGGTGGGGGTACCGGATCCGGTGGCTCACCGGTACTTGCCCGGCATCTCAAACGCATCTACCGTGAACCGGTCTATGCACTGGGAATTATTCCTGCGCCAGAAGAGGGGCGACTTTACTCCTATAATGCAGCCCGTAGCCTGACAACACTGGTAAATGAGTGCGATAACACGTTTATTTTTGACAACAGCGCCTGGAAAAACGAAGGCGAGAGTGTAAAAAGTGCATTCCAGCGCCTGAATAATGAGGTGGTAAGGAGGTTCGGAGTGCTTTTCCGGGCAGGAGAAGTAAGTAAAATGGGCGTTGGTGAAATGGTTGTTGACTCAAGTGAAATTATCAACACGCTCAGGGGCGGGGGAATCACCTCTGTGGGATATGCAATTAGTGAGGTGATGAGCAAGCATACAAAGAAGCAACGAGGTATTATCAGAAATCTGAAGGACAAAATCGGGGGGAAGCGGGAAGCAAACGAAGAAGTGCTGCTCGGGGAAGATAAGGCCGCAAAAATCGTTGCTCTGGTACGCCGGGCGATGCTCGGACGGCTCACCCTTCCCTGTGATTACTCCACTGCAGAGCGGGCTCTGGTTCTGCTCGCCGGTCCACCAGATGAAATGGATCGCAAAGGCGTTGAGAAAGCGAAGAGCTGGGTTGAAGAGAACATAGCAGGTGTCGAGGTACGGGGTGGGGATTACCCGGTAAACAGCGATTATGTTGCAGCAGTTGTGATGCTGGCTACTGTTGGAAATGCACCGAGAATCAAAGAGCTTCTCGATATTGCCAAAGAAACCAAGGAAGATGTTATTAAGTCCAAGGAGAAAAAATCAACTATGTTTGAAGAAGGCATAGATCCATTATTTGAGTGAGGTGTACCATGAAGGGATTAATGAAATGGACTGTTCTTATACTATTTCTCATTGTGTGTATTCATGCCGTGTCTGCAATGTCTGTGGAATCCGTAACGGTTGATCCTTCAGGGTCATTGACACCCGGCACTCCCGTGACGGTTCAATTCAAGATTGATGCCAGTGGTTTCCCTTCTGGTGGGGAGATACGGCTTTTCACTGATGTCGATAATCCAAAATGGACATACACGGTCATTGTAAATGGTATTGAAAATTTACGACCTGTGGAGGGTGGTCGGACCCTTGCCATCAGCGGTTTTGAGCTGAGTTACAAAACGTCTGATGATGTGTCTGTCCGGACTACCCTGGAAGGAGTTGCTCCTTCGGTGACCCAGACTGCCAACAAAACGATTGTCAGGATTACGGAATATGATGCAAATGGCAAACCTGTCACGAGTTCACAAGTCGAAAAAACAGCACTGGTTATCAATACCGGAGAAGTTGCCTCAACAATAGCTTCTGCTGATGCAGAACTCCAGGTCTACCGGACGCATATCGATGAAAAGGCTGCTCTGGGTATCGACACTGCCGTGGCTGAGGAACAATACAATGAAGCACAGCAGAAGGTAGACTCCGCCCGTTCCCGCCCATCAAATGAGTATGCAGGAGCACAGGGGGATCTCACCGCAGCCACAGCTGCTATCAAGGATGGGGAAACTGCTCTTGACAAGGCATGGGCGGAATACGAGGTTGCAGCAGCCCAGGTTCCCATTACCAATGTCGATGCCATAATTGCCTGGTTCAAAGGTAATTCCAGCACGGCAAATGACCAGCAACTCCCTACCATTATTACAAAACGTGAAGTGGCAGTGAGTTATGTCTCAAATGCAAATGACCACATTGCTTAGGGTGAATTTGGACTGGCCCGTCAAAAGGCACAGGATGCTTTTTTGAAAGCGAATGAATCGTATACAGAAGCACTTGCACGCCAAAAAGAAGTATCTTCGGGATTTAGCCTCCCAATCCCAAAATTTGACAGCACTATGATTATTATTTTAGGGGTAATTGCAGTTATTCTGGTTGTGGTGGGGGTTATTATCTACCGCAAACGATCCCGATGGGACGAACTCGGGTAATTCCTTGTTAATCCCCTGTTCTCTCCATTTTTGTGCTTCAATACATGTTCACGGGAAAAT
>DATMWO010000302.1:0-3463 GCA_035562475.1 Methanoregula sp. | reverse complement strand
TCGAGGTGTTATGCAGTGCAGGTATTGCAGAAACAACTGAAATCATGGACCGTGTTTCTCACCGGCCCCGGAACGGAATCCGGCTGCTTCACCCATGGACGTGGCATGCAGCCTCAGCAATTGTGCCGGCAGTCGGACTTCAGGGATCAGGAAATGACAATGAATCCTCCCTGGCATCCTGGATGAGTATGTGCCCGGTTTGCCGCACCGGGATATTAAACCGGGTTTTCGGAAAACAGCTGTTTGGTATTCCCCACACGGATTTCTACATTGAATGTACTCACTGTGGTGCAAAATTTATTCCTGTCGGTACGCAGTTCAGGTTAGTATCCATTGCGACCGTCCGTGACCCGCTCTGGAGAAAACATGTACATGAGACGTTTTCTGCAGACACCTGGTCAGCCCTCGCGCGGGGGACAGGCTCCGGTATAAAACCGCAGGTGCGCCAAAATGAAAAAAACCCAGCCGGCCAGTCCCGGCAACCACCCCTGGGAGGGCTCACGCAGCTGAAGGATGGTTCATTGACAGTACCGTTTCAGGAAAAGATCCTCTATTTTAAACCGGTAAAACTGAATTTTTCAGGAGTTGTAAAGGAAGATGTATTCGCCCGGGCGCAAAAACCTCTCGAGGAACTCCTGAAAAATCCCGCGTTCAGCCATCTGCTCCCCCTTGTGAATGCTAAATACTCCCGCTACCTTTCCATGAAATCAGGTCTCTTTTTAGGCCAGCTCAAAGAACGGCACGATCCCTTTTACCATGAATTCCTGAACTCCCACGGTGATGAAAAGTTCGGCACATTCCGGGTCGGGGATTCAAAAGAAGCAGATAAAAAAGGGGTACTGATCGTTGTTGTGAATAAAGGAATTTTCCATGCTGTCAACTGCCAGGATACATTCCGTCTCACAATCAACGAAGTATTTGGCAGAATATCAGCAGAAGACTGTCTGCTGAGCGGGGATAGTACACGCTGCCGGATGAACGCGCTTCTCTCTAATACCAGAAGCGCTTCGGGAGTCTCTGTTCACCAATGTGAAAATGAAGAAGAGCGGCAGCATATCACTGAAATACTCAAAGGATCTATTTCCCTCTGATGCACATGAAAAGTGCACAAGAACCGTGACAGATGCCAACCAGAGAATTTTTCATATCTTGTGAGAACATTATAGTTATCTGCTCTGGATAATGGAAAAGGGAGCTCACCGATGAAATGCCCTCATTGTGGAATGAATATACGGGATAATATTGTTGTTTGCGGCTATTGCGGCGGAAAAATAGCAAAGGAATCAGAGAAATCTCCTTCTGGCGTGGACAGACCGGATAGCTCTGGTAGCAGTACAGGGCAAAAAGGGGCAGGGGCGAAAATTTCACAAACACGGCAGGAGGAACCTGAAACCGATGAAGAAGAAGGGGGGATTTCGGTGTACCTGCAACCGAAAGAACAGGTACTCATCGGATCCCTGAATATCGCGGTGAAAAAATTTTTTTTCCATGCATATCTGACCAACCAGCGTATCTTTTTAATTGACACACAGGAAAAAAAGGTTAAGGTTACCGCAAAAGATATTGCCCGTGACACTATCGCCGGAAGCATCATTGAGTATTCGGATAGTTCCGACCCCGTTCTTGTTCTCTCCCTTAAATCCGCAGATGATGAAATCAAGACGATGAAACTTATTTTCATCCAGAACGGGATGGACCGGTCCATTGAGATCGATGAATGGATCTCTCTTCTCCAGGAGCAGGGCCAGCAGAAAAAAATTCCTGCAGAAACCCCAGAAGAAATCCCGGAAACTGTAGAGGAATCCGCACCTGTCCAACGGGAAAAACCCGTGCAGAAACAGGAACTGCAACCGAAAAGAAAACCGGGAAAAGATCATGAAAAGCAACCGCCGGTCAAACGGCATATCCTGTTCCACAAAATGCAGGAGCAGGAACCTGAAGTTGAGGAATCCCCCCGTCCTCCACGACGTGCACAAGTCAGAGAGGTAACGGAACCGGTGAAAAAGCAGGTCACAAAACAGGAACCCGACATAGAGTTATCCCCGGTAAAAAAAGCAGATACCTCCCATGTTCGTAAATATGAAGTACAATCAGCAATGAAAGTCGCAATGAAGAGTGCAATGCAACCGCTCAAATCCTCATCGCTTCAAACTGCGAAACGCCCGGTGATAGAACCGGTATTACCTCCCCTGAATGAACCCGAACCAACAGACACCGGAGTCTCAACCGTCCATACCACTTCCCAGGAAAAAGCACCACGAAAGACAGCACAGGAGGATGGTGCTGAAATTCCCCCGTTCTGCCAGAACTGCGGGAAAAAAATCCCTCCCGCAGCCAACTTCTGTCCCGGGTGCGGGACAAAACTGGGAACGCACAGGAGTGCTTCTCCTGACCTGATACCCGAATCCCCTCACCAAAAGAAAGCGACTCATCACGAGGTACCCGTACGTGAGAAGAAAGGAGCTCCCCGCGATGAGAAAATCGATGAGACTGAAAAGGATGATGAGATTCCGGTCCCGACAAAACCACCAGTAAAGAAGGGACCAAAAGGCAGCGAGATGACGATTCTCCATAAATTCCTGAGGCGATAATTCTCTCTTTTCTTTTTTTAATTCTATCCGTAATACGGAATAAAAAGTGGTTATAATCCCAAGGATGGCAATCATTACCGGTCTTCAAAATGAAAGAGGTAATAATGCTGGAGGTAATAGCCTGAATTACTCCCAATCATATAAAAATAAAAAACTATTGTAAATTAGAAATCGTTATATGAATTCCAGTCCCTTTTATTAGTACGTATTGTTACGAGGAAATCAATGAAGAGAAACATCCAGATTGAAGCATTGGCCCAGATTCCTCTGGAAAAACAGCGGATTGAGGTTGTTGAGCGCAAGTGCATCGGACACCCAGATAGTATCGCTGATGGAGTTGCTGAAGCTATAAGCAGGGCACTCTGTAAGGAATATCTTGAAGAGTTCGGTGCTGTCCTGCACCATAATACTGATCAGGGTGAGATCGTAGCCGGCGAATCAAACCCGAAGTTTGGGGGTGGAAAGGTCATCCGGCCCATTTTTATCCTGATCGACGGCCGGGCAACAAAACGGTTTAATAATATATCAATCCCTACGGATGCAATTGCTGTTGAAGCGACACGGAATTATCTTCGATCCCATTTCAAGACCCTGAACATGGAACGCGATGTGATTATGGACTGCCGGCTGGGAACCGGCTCGACGGATCTCCGCGATGTGTTCAAGCCTCACAACGGGAGGGTACCGAGGGCAAATGATACTTCATTTGGTGTGGGGCATGCCCCGTTTTCTGATGTTGAAAATATTGTAAAGAGTGTCAGTGATTTTATTGATGAAAAACTGCGGCCGAAATATCCCGCGATCGGGCAGGACATCAAAATCATGGGCCTTCGTGATGGGAATACTATCACCCTTACCGTTGCCTGTGCAAT
>DATMWO010000301.1:0-4793 GCA_035562475.1 Methanoregula sp. | reverse complement strand
GAGAGGTATAATATCCGCGAGGGTTAATTGAAATACACAATTTAAAAAAAAGAAGGGGTAACCAGTGAAACAAGGTTCAGAGGATGTTTTTGAGAAGGTAATGGATCTTGCAAAACGACGTGGATTTATCTGGCCGACTTCGGAATGCTATGGTGCTGTGGCCGGATTCATAGATTACGGTCCTCTCGGCGCGATGATGAAACGGCGGGTTGAGGATATCTGGCGGGATTTCTATGTAATCCAGGAAGGATACTACGAGATCGAGTGCCCGACGATTGCACAGGAAGCCGTTTTTATCGCTTCTGGGCATGTTGCAGGATTTGCTGATAAGATGTGCCAGTGCCCGCACTGCAGGGAATTTTTAAGGGCTGACCATGTTGCTGAAGCCGGGGGGGTGAAGAATCCGTCTATTCTGCAGAATGAGGAGCTCTCGATCGAACTTGCCAGCTGCAGGTGCCTCGCATGCGAAGAGGTGCTGGGTAAGGTTGAAGTCTTTCAGTTTAACCTGATGTTCAGGACAAGCATCGGACCTGGCTCACAGCGTACAGGGTACCTCCGCCCCGAGACTGCACAGGGGATGTTCGTTGATTTCACCCGGCTGCTCCGTTTCTACCGGGACAAGCTTCCTTTCGGTGCCGTCCAGATAGGAAAGTCCTACCGGAACGAGATATCACCCCGTCAGGGTATGATCAGGCTCCGCGAATTCACCCAGGCAGAAGCCGAGATCTTCGTTAACCCGTCCTGCAAGAACTGTCACCCGATGTTCCCCCGCTATGCTGACTACACGATGCCACTCCTCACCTATACCCGGCAGGAGATGGGCGAACCGCCGGTTTTGATGTCGATGCGGGAGGCTGTGGACAAGGGAGTTATCGCCAACGAATATGTCGCATACTACGTCGCTCTCACCCACGAACTCCTGGTACGGGTAGGAATAAAACCCGACCGGCTCCGGTTCCGGCAGCACCTTCCTGATGAACGGGCTCATTACGCGACGGATTGCTGGGACGCGGAGGTATTTTCCGGGCGGTTCGGTTGGGTAGAGACCGTAGGAATTGCAGACCGGACTGACTATGACCTGACAGCTCACGGTACAGCGAGCGGTACTCCGATGACGGTTTTCATCCAGTATGATGAACCAAAGAAAGTCCCGCGCCGGCGCATCATCCCGAATATGAGCGTGCTCGGCAAGCAGTACCGCACAAAGGCCAAAGCAGTCTTTTCAGCTCTCGAAACGGCAACCCCGGCTCCATCAGGGGCTGATGTTGAGGTGGACGGGGAGATGATCCATATCCCACCCGGCCTCTTTGAGGTCCGTGACGAGATCGTAGATGTCCGGGGTGAGGACATCGTGCCACACGTCATCGAGCCATCCTATGGCATCGACCGTATGTGCTACGCAGTGCTCGAACAGGCTTATGACGAAGACACCGTGGATGGTGAAACCCGGGTCGTGATGCGGCTCGTGCCGCAGGTCGCACCGGTACAGGTCGCTGTCTTCCCGCTCATGACCCGCGACGATCTCGACACAATAGCAGGAGAAATCACCCGGATCCTCCACAAATCCGGCATCCTCGCCGAGTATGACGACAGCGGAGCGATTGGGCGCCGGTACCGGCGTCAGGACGAAATCGGTACACCATTTGCGATCACCGTTGACTATGAGACCAAAGAGAATAATTCCGTCACACTCCGGGACCGGGACACCATGAAACAGGTCCGCATCCCGATCACAGAATTACCAGAGACAATCGGGGCGCTTGTTGCAGGGGGCATCACGTTCACATCCCTTATGGTTTAACGAAATCCTATGAAATTTATCAGTCATCCCCTAATCAAACCTGATACCATCGAGTCAAGGGAATACCAGCTTTCGATAGCGATGCGTGCGCTGGATGCAAATACGATGGTAATTCTCCCGACCGGTCTTGGCAAGACTGCTGTAGCGTTGCTCGTTGCGGCGTCGCGGCTTTATAATGAGGGCGGGCGGGTGCTTATGCTGGCCCCGACAAAACCGCTCGTGGAACAACACCTCCGTTTTTTTGAGCGTTATCTCCTCGCTAAAAGCCCCGGGGGTTCAGAATTATCACCCTTTGTTATGTTCACCGGTGATGCCCCCCCGGGCGAGCGCACTGAAGACTGGAACCGTGCAACGGTAATTCTTGCAACACCCCAGGTTGTAAAAAATGACCTTATTGCAGGACGCTACGGGCTGAACGATGTAACACTCCTTATTGTCGACGAATGCCACCGTGCAGTCGGCAATTACGCCTACGTGTTTCTCGCACAACGATACCTTGTTACTGCTGATAAACCACGCATTCTCGCGATGACTGCATCACCGGGAGGTGTGCAGGAAAAGGTGCAGGAGGTTTGTACAAATCTGGGTATCTCACACATTGAGAACCGGACAGAACATGATCCCGATGTCCGCCCCTACGTATTCGAGCGGGATCTCGAATACATCAGTATCGATCTCCCTCCCGATCTCAAAACTGCAATCGCGATTATCAACGCACTTATCGAAGAGCGTCTGGCACTGCTCGCATCCCTTCACTTCACCGTGCCAAAACGCGAAAAACTCACCATGAAAGCGTTGAATGAGATCAATGCGCAGATCCAGCAGCGTATTGCAAACCGTGATCCTGTAGCATATTCAGCAGCTTCGGTATATGCTGCGTGTATGAAACTCAGACATGCAATTACTCTAGCTGAGTCCCAGGGAAGCGAAGTGCTGAAAGGATATCTGGCAAAGCTGGTCGCTGAAGGCACAGGTTCCGGGGGCAGCAAAGCAAGCCAGGGTCTGGTAAAAGACCAATCCTTCCGGAATCTTTTCGAGCGTTCGCTTACGTGGAAACAGGAACTCCATCCAAAACCTGAGATAACCCTGCATCTCGTACGAGAACAGCTGGATAACCATCCGGACAGCCGGATCATTATTTTTGCTACCTACCGGGATACCGTGCAACTCCTGGTGGAGTATCTCATGAAAAATAATATTCCCTGCGAACGGTTTGTAGGGCAGGCAACAAAAGACTCTGAAAAAGGGCTCTCACAAAAAAAACAGATCGCAGCGCTCACCCGGTTCCGTGAAGGTGAGTTTAAGGTGTTGATCGCTACTTCTGTGGGAGAAGAGGGTCTTGATGTACCTTCCACGGATATGGTAATTTTTTATGAAGCCGTGCCATCAGAAATCCGATCCATCCAGCGCAGGGGCAGAACGGGCAGGTCGCGAGCTGGCAGGGTGGTTGTTCTTGTGACCAAAGGGACGTCGGATGAAGTGTTCCGGCATGTCAGCCAGGCAAAAGAGACAACTATGCATAAGAGCATGAAAGTTATGGGTAGCAGGAACTCCCCCCTGCAAACGTCTGTTTTTGTGGAACAGGCAAGTATCGATGAGTTCACCGTTCAGGGACCAAGGATCAGCATTGACGACCGCGAAACCTCATCAAAAGTTGTTGAGATCCTCTCAGGACTTGGAGCCGCTATTCGTCTCGAACGACTTCCCCATGGCGACTATGCTGTCGGCGACCGTATCTTAATCGAGCGTAAAACAGCCCGGGATTTTGTTGAGACCCTGATCAACCGGGATTTACTCGGCCAGATTAAAGCCATGGCCGAGAGTGTCCCTCGCCCGGTCCTGATCATTGAAGGGGGAGATCTGTACAGCCAGCGTGATATCCATCCAAATGCCATCAAGGGAGTGCTGGCAGCACTTGCCATCGACATGGGGGTTTCACTCTTGTTTACCCGGGATGAACAGGATACTGCACAAATGCTCTTTATCATCGCAAAACGCGAAGATAGTGAGCGGGGTGAGCGGAAGGTCCATGCTCATAAATCACACCATTCAGTTCGTGAAAACCTGGAGCACATTATTTCTGCATTCCCTGAGATCGGAATGAAAAACGCACGCCTTCTTCTCTCTCACTTTGGATCAGTGCAGGCAATCGCTAATGCTGAACTCCCTGAATTAACAGCTATAAAAGGAATAGGGCAGAAGACTGCACAGAAGATCTATGATCTCTCCCGCCATTCCTATAACTGACACAGGATTTTAAGCGCTTCGGTACCTGCCTTCACTGCGTTCATCAGGGCAAGCACGTTATCCGGATCTTTTTCGTTTTGTATGCGCTCACAGAGCGAGACGATGGTCATTGCAAGTTCATCGGTAAGCAATCCACCTTCGCATGACTCTGCATGGTGTTCACCGCAGCTGCATTCGTCACCGGGTTGTTGACGTTCCCGGGCAGACGGTGCGGTGCCGGGTTTTTCTAAGGGGGTATTTTCTGCACAGACCACACACAGTGTTTTGCCTTTGACTTCAAAGAGCGGGCATCCACAGGTTTTACAGGACTTCTCGAGCATTTTCCCTCCTTTAAGGAGGTGTTCTGCCATGATTTCGTCTTCCTTACGTACCGGCACACTATCACCGTCGACTCAATATTTAACATATATATGTCGGTTCTACGTATTAACTACAGGTACACTGGTTAGGAGATACCATGCCCAACCCTGAAAAAACTCTGGAAAACTGTATACTGATGCTGCAGCGCATTCAGGAAGACAGTTCAATACCCCGAAATATCCGGCGTGTGGCTGATGAAACCCGGACGCTGCTTACAAATAATTCCAAGGCCATGGGATTGCGCGCTGCAGAAGCAATTTCAAAGATTGATGAAATCTCCAATGATCCCAACATGCCGATCCATGCCCGGACAAGGATCTGGGAGCTTGTGTCGCAACTGGAGACTATTCCCCTTGACTAAATACTAAACCGTTGCGCCACAATT
>DATMWO010000300.1:0-3892 GCA_035562475.1 Methanoregula sp. | reverse complement strand
ACTTTATCCAGGCCACTTTTTCGGGCATCCGAAAATGCATCGAATTGGGAGAAAACCGGTACGATGAGGTTATTTTCCTCTACGAAAATGGCCCGGATTGGTCTTCCTTCTCTCTGTACTTTGGAAATATCTAAATAGAATCAATTGGGTGGAAAAGGTGCCCTGAAACCGTGCTGGGGATTGAGTGATTTAGGGGGATATAAGGATCTTTCAGGTCAGGCCACTTTCTGAGTTTAACATTTCCAAAAAATTTTTAGCGAAAAAAATTTTGTTGAATTTTTTTAAAAAAGATCTCGTTTACCCAACCTTCCTAATCCGCCCCATCGCTTCTTTCAACCGCTCCATCGACGTCGCATACGAGAGCCGGATCCATCCCGGAGCATAGAACGCACTGCCCGGGGTTACCGCCACGTGGCCCTTCTCAAGCCAGCGGGTGGCCACATCCATGTCATCGCCGGCAACCTTGATAAAAGCATAGAACGCCCCGTCAGCTGGTGCGGTCTCGTAATCCATCCGGTTCAGCTCGGAGATAACGTATTTCCGGCGCCGGTCGAACTCTTTACGCATCTCTTCGACGCAGGACTGGTCACCTTTGAGTGCGGCAACCCCGCCCCACATCGCAAAGGTAGTCGCCTGGCTGATGGTGTGCTGCTGTACCTTGGACATCTCCGCGATGATCTCCTTTGGGGCAACTGCGTAACCGAGCCGCCAGCCGGTCATGGCATAGGCTTTCGAGAAGCCGTTGATAGTGATCGTCCGCTGCGCCATGTCACCGATTGCGGCAAGCGAGATGTGTTCTTTGCCATAGACCATCTTCTCGTAGATCTCGTCAGACATCACATAGATGTCATAATCTGTGCAGAGATCCGCAACGAGCTTTAAGGACTTTGTGTCGAAAACAGCACCCGTAGGATTCGACGGGGAGTTGACCACGATCATCTTGGTCTTTGCATTCACCCGCTCGAGAAGAGAGTCGTCAAGCTGGAAGGTTTTAACGTTGATCGCGTGCTTCACGACCTTCCCGCCAGCGATCTGGACGCAGGGCTCGTAGGAAACCCATGCAGGGGTAAGGCTTATCGTCTCGTCGTCCGGGTTCAGGACTGCTTCGCATGCCTCGTAGATAGCCTGCTTGGCCCCACTGGTGACGATGACCTGCTGAGGGGTGCAGGGAAATTTGTTCTCCCGTATGATCTTCGTGGCTATGGCGCTCGTCAGCTCGGGGATGCCGTTGCTCGGCGCATAATGGGTCTGGCTCCGGTTCAGGGCATCAATGCATGCATCCGTGATATGCCGGGGGGTATCGAAATCGGGCTCGCCGATCGACATGCTGATAACATCGATCCCCTCTGCCTGCATCTTTTTTGCCCGGTTGGAGATCGCGATCGTTGCCGATTCGACAACACCTGCGATCTTCTCCGAGAGAGGCCTCATTTCAACCGTTTGACAAGCTTGATGGCGGATTCAACGGCCCGTTTTGCATAATCGATCCGTTCGTTTGCCTCAAGGCGTGTCATGCCGGGTCCGGAAATACCAAGGGTTACCGGCTTGCCAAACTCAAGCGAGAGATCGATAATCTTCCGGGCTGCATGCTGAACGACAATATCATCATGTTGGGTAGCGCCTTCAATAACACAACCGATAGTGACGACGGCATCAACTTTTCCCGCC
Source organism: Methanoregula sp. (assembly GCA_035562475.1). Taxonomy (GTDB): domain Archaea; phylum Halobacteriota; class Methanomicrobia; order Methanomicrobiales; family Methanospirillaceae; genus Methanoregula. The sequence continues at coordinate 2,224 of DATMWO010000300.1, read as the reverse complement.
TGCAGCATCTTCTTGATCGCAAGCGGCATGTCATAAGCACCCGGTACATACAGGCACTCGGTGACTTCTGCGCCAAGGAATGCTGCATGTTCGCGGCCTTCAATTTCCATCATGTAAGTGATGTCGCGGTTAAACTCTGCGACAACAAATCCGAGTTTTATGGGGTTGGTATCACACATAGTAGATCATCTCATGTAAATGGTCATAAATGCTTAGCTGGTTTCATTTCCGGGCCGGGCCGGCATCCTCAAAGCCCTGCCGCTGCCCAGTGCCCGCCTCGCGTTCCAGGTCCCTGGGGTGGAGCACGAGCTTCACGACATTGACTGCGTGCTCCCGGGTACGCTGCTCCATGAGCCAGGCAAGTTCGCGGTCGTCCTTTGCCTCGTCCTCATGGACAAAGACCTCGATGATATGCGTGTTCGTCATGAGCTGGCACATGATGAGGCCCTGCGAGGCTTCATGAGCACACTGCTTGTCCTTGTCCTTTCCCCCGGGCATTCCCAGCGCCATGACGATATTGCACCGGCGTTCCTCGATCAGTTTCTTGCAGGCAACCGGGAGATCTTTTATCCCCGGCACCGTTACCCGCTCAATAGCCACGCTGGCGTGTTTTTTTAGTTCATCGATGGCGATGGCTCCCATGTTGACGCGTGAGAAGGTGGTGTCGGCAACACCCACTCTCATCCAAGCACCTCGCTGGCCGCTTCAACGCCGTCGCCTTTGGTCCTGAATCCGCACTTCCTGAGGGCATGCTGGGTGGCGGCAAGGGTTGCAAGGATCTCCGGGGCGCTGACCGCACCCATACTCCCGATGCGGAAGATTTTACCCTTGAGGTGATCCTGACCACCGGCAATGATAATTCCCATCTTCTTGATGATCCCCCGCATATCATCATCTTTTACACCGGGGGGGTACTCGATCGCAGTGACCGTGGATGAGGGACTGTGCAGCTTATCGGTCTTTGGGAAGAGTGAGAGCCCCCATCCCTTGGCGGCAGCCTGCACAGCACCTGACATCTTCTGGTGGCGGGCAATCCGTGCGGGAAGGCCTTCTTCCTCGATCATGAGGCACGCTTCGCGGAGCGCAAGGAAGAGTGGGACAGCCGGGGTATACGGTGTCTCCATGGGTTTTCCGCTGGCACTCTTCCTGTACGCTGCGAAGTCGAGGTAGAACGGCGGATTCTTAGTAACCCGATCCCAGGCCCGGGCGCTTACGGAGACCATGGCAAGACCTGCCGGTGCGGCGAGACACTTCTGGGACCCGGTGATAGCGATATCGACACCCCAATTATCAGCCTCAACGACATCCCCGCCGATAGAGGTGATGCCGTCCATGATGAAGAGCGCATCGTGCTTCCGGCAGAGCTTGCCGATCTCCTCAGCCGGGTTTTTGATACCGGCTGATGTCTCGTTGTGTACGAGGGTGACGACTTGTGCTCCTGCCTCGAGCTGTGCCGTGAGTGTCTCAAGATTGACCGGGGTACCCCATTCGGACTTTATCTCATGGGCTTGACCGTAACGCTGGCTGATCTTCAGGAGCCGCTCGCCAAATTTGCCGTTGGTGATACAGGCGATATGCTTGTCCTTTCCCACGTTAGCAATCGCAGCTTCCATACCCGCAGTTCCGGATCCACTGATCACAAAGAGATCGTTTGTTGTTCCAAATGCAGTCTTTAATACCCGTACACAGTCGGCATAGACCGCACCAAACTCGGGACTGCGGTGGTTTATTGCCTGACGCATCATTGCATACCTTACCCGTTCCGGCATCGGTACCGGGCCCGGTAGCATCAGGAGTAGTTCTTTTTCCATGGGGATCTGCTCATAGTATATCTAGATAAGCACAATATATGTTTGGATGGTTAGTATGGCTGACGTGGCAGTTATTTCGGGCTCCGCTTCTGATTCAGCAATCACGGACAAGGTGAAAAAGGTCCTTGAAGAAAACCAGGTTTTGTATGATGCCCAGATCATCTCAGCCCACCGTGATCCAGAGAGACTTGATGCCTATATCAAAACCAGTAATGCGAAAATATTCATTGCGATTGCCGGACTTTCAGCAGCCCTTCCCGGCGTGATCGCTTCAAAGACCAGTAAACCGGTGATCGGTGTCCCGGTCAGCGGGACCCTCAACGGGCTGGATGCACTCCTCGCGATCGCCCAGATGCCAAAGGGAGTTCCGGTTGCATGTGTCGGTGTGGACAATGGCGAAAATGCGGCGTGGC
>DATMWO010000299.1:0-4053 GCA_035562475.1 Methanoregula sp. | reverse complement strand
AAAATACCACGTTTCCCTTAAATTTTACGAAATCTCAGAAGATATGATCCTAAAATCTTCTCGGGGAACCCCCCGGAATTTCTCAAAGCCGGTGATATCCATCATTCTTCAAAGATCATATATGTCCTCAACGTGTATTCCACTATTACCGCCAATCTGAAAAACATGCACCGGGAGAAAACCTGGATGATCCCGTTTAATTTTGGATAAAAAGAATTCCGGATCATAATAGGCGATAACACTTAAGCAAACACACCCGATTCTAATACAAAGCTAACGAGGCTACCAGCTATGTTTACCGATCCCGTCTGTCTGATGATTGTTGATGAAGAAGATGCTAAATTCACCAGTATGTACAAAGATCAGAAGTATTACTTCTGCTGCAACTGGTGCAAACAGAAGTTTGAAGAGAACCCGAAAAGATATTCGCGTATTTCTACCGATATGTGTGTCGATCTGAAAAGTGTGACCTGAAGGGTATTGACCGGGTATATACCTGTCATAGGAGTGATGGTCAGTTATCGAGTATCCCTGCGTTAAATACCGTACAGGGGTTGCTGGTATCAGGTATCGTTTAAAACCCGACTGGCAGATACACACACTAATCAATAGACCGAAACGTCCGAGATTTTTTTTATGAAACCTGAAGATGATCCCTGGCTCAAAAACGCACATAAAAATGCAGAACTCCTGGACCGTGAGAACAAAAAACTCTCGGTTTTAACCGATCCAATACGGGAAAATCTCCCTATCATTACAAAATACCAGGATTTCTGGAACCAGGCAAAACTCATCACCTCGTTATTCAAAGAGCTAAAACCGCTTGCGAAGAATGACCGGGATCTGCTCTGGAAACAGTTTCATGTTCTCTGCCGGGAAGTTAAGGAGAAACAAAAGACCGAGTACGGGGCGCTGGAATCCCTTTCGCTGGGGCATTTTGATGAAATTATGAATCTGGTGGAACAGGCACGGCTCCCAATCGATGCCCCGGCGCCGGAGATCCATGAATTGGTGGAACGTGGGCAGGTGCTCAAAAATGCCGGTGATATACTGGGGAAATATAAGCACGAGATGATTGCAAAACACAAAAAATCCTGTTTTGATCACATCCAGAAGATCCGCAAAACCCACGACGTTGCATGGGTATCGATAAAAGCGGGAAAGCCCCGGAAGCAATCGGGAACAGAGTGCCGTATCCGGAAGAATCTTGAGGTCAATAATGAGCGTTACCGGAAAGCGGCTTGCGCTCTTGAGAATTTCAAGATCGGCAGGAGCCATATACGCACATTTCTCGCTACCTGTGATAACCCTGAGAAGGCAGCAGAGGCCTCCACCCAACTTGCGGAAACCGAAGCCCGGATTAAGGATATTGAGGAAGGTATCCGGAAACTGGAAAAATGGATTGCAGAAGACGAGAGAATGCTGAAGGGGGCGTAATCACTCTTTATAGCGAGACCGTTCGTTGTCGTACGGTCTATTGACAGCATTTCACTGTACACGTGGCTTCCGGTCGTGCCCGGTTTTCTCTATTCGGGAATCACTGGATACCCGGAGTTCTGGCGACATCCCTTATTATCATACGGGATGAATATACGATTAATGTCAGCTCGCTATCCTGGTTGATGCTGAACAGTTTTTCCTGATCATTGCCCGGATTTTGCTGATAAATGGTGTCCGGTATCCCAAGATCATTTTTCCTGAAAATCTGAATCAGGAACAAGAAAAAAGGATTTATTAAATGAATAGCGGCGCGAGCACAAGCGAGAGCGTAGCAAGCAGTTTGATGAGCACATGGAGTGACGGACCCGCAGTATCCTTGCACGGATCACCAAGCGTATCTCCAATAACAGCCGCTTTGTGTGCCTCGCTTCCTTTGCCGCCATGGGCACCAGATTCGATGAATTTCTTGGCATTGTCCCAGGCACCGCCCCCGTTATTGAGGATCAATGCAAGGAGGATACCGGTGATTGTCCCAACCACCAGAAATCCTGCAAGGGCCTCATATTTCATGGTTACACCAATGAAAATGGGGAAGGCGATGGCAATTGCGCCGGGAAGCACCATGTTCTTAAGTGCGCCGAGGGTTGTGATGTCGATCACACGGGCATAGTCAGGTTTCTTGGTCCCTGCCATGATACCCGGGTCTTTGAACTGAATGCGGACCTCCTCAATTACGTACTGTGCGGTCCTGGAAACTGCACGGATGGCAAGGCCGGCAAAGACGAATATGAGCATAGCTCCGAGCAGGGCACCGACAAAAACCGGGATCGCTGCAACGTTAATGACATCAAAGGGTTTTTGGATAAGGAGGCTGATTTCAGACATATAGGCGTTTAAGAGCAGGAAAACTGCGAGTGCAGCGCTGCCGATGGCATATCCTTTGGTGAGTGCCTTTGTTGTATTGCCGGCAGCATCAAGTTTGTCCATCCTCTTGCGGACGGATTCCGGTGCCTGGCTCATCTCAACGATACCTCCTGCGTTGTCAGCGATGGGGCCAAAGGAGTCCATGGCAAGCACGTAGGCACAGACCATGAGCATACCGATGGTTGCAGCTGCAGTTCCATAGAGACCTCCGAACTGGATACCGCTTTGGGAACCCAGCCAGAAGGAGAGGAGTAAGGAACCCCCGATCAGGAGTGCAGGGACAGCCGTTGTCTCAAGAGCGACCGAGAAACCGGTAATGATGTTGGTCGCTGGTCCCGTTTCCGAGGCATCGGCAATTTCCTGTACCGGTCGATAGTGATGGTCCGTATAATACAGAGTTACCCGGAGGAATGCGACGGATAACACGATTCCAACGATACCTGCGTAGAAGAACCAGATGTTCCCGAGAAGCCACATGGTGCCGATATAGAAGAACACAACCGAAATTGCTGCCGTGATATAGTACCCTAAGTTCATGGCAGCCATCGGGTCTGCGCCATCCTTTCCTCGGACGCAGAGAATACCGATCATGCTTGCAAGGAGACCCAGTGCACACATGACAAGCGGGAAGAGAACACCGGCAGCACCAAAGACCGGGAAGAGAGCGACACCGAGAATCATCGCACCGATGTTCTCGGCAGCAGTGGACTCGAACAGGTCGGCGCCACGGCCGGCACAGTCCCCGACATTGTCCCCGACAAGGTCTGCTATGGTAGCCGGGTTCCGAACGTCATCCTCCGGGATCCCGGCTTCGACTTTACCGACCAGGTCTGCACCGACATCGGCGGCCTTGGTATAGATACCGCCACCGAGCTGGGCGAAGAGAGCAACAAACGAGGCACCAAACGCGAACCCAACGATAATGAAGGGAGTGATCTGCGGGTTTGCTCCGAGCGCGTAGTAGGTGAGCGAGACTCCAAGAAGCGACATTGCCGTGATCGTAAGACCGGAAACTGCACCACCTCTGAATGAGATGTCCAGCGCCTTTCCGTCGCTGGTCTGGGCTGCTGCGGCAGTACGGATATTCGTCCTGACGGCAACAGACATTCCTATGATACCGGCAAGTGCACTACAGGTTGCACCGACGATGAACGCAAGTGCAGTAGAGGTGGCATAACTCTGTTCTCCTGTGAAGAAATACACTCCAAAGATTACAACGGCAAGTACGATTGCGAGAATTGCGATTGTCGAGTACTGTCGTTTGATGAATGCTTCAGCACCCACCCGGATCGCATCGGAGACCTCACGCATCTTGGGCGTGCCCTCATCCTTTGAGAGGATACTACGCGCAAGTATTGCCGCGAGGACGAGTGCGAAAACACTTATTCCAATAACTATTGCGAGTTCAAACATTCCTTAATCTCCCTCCAACGTTGCCCGGAATTCTTTTTGTGACAGGAACAATGCACATGAACCATTTGTATATCATCACTTATGAGAATACACGGACTAATCCATCAGGTAAGATAATTGGTACAGGCAGTAATCTGCCTACATGAACCAAAGGAGGGTGCAATCGCTCCGGGAATTGCCCTGAATACTTCCACAGCCCATCCTAAGAGATCATTAGCAATTTTTTAAACATTAAACATTTATTCCTGCCGAAATGTTTATTGTCACTATGTTTTC
>DATMWO010000298.1:0-2137 GCA_035562475.1 Methanoregula sp. | reverse complement strand
TTTATCCGGGTTCGGTGTACTATGGGCATGAATGCCATGATGGGAAAATATCCTTTTTTTAAACAATAAAAATTATCGGGTACCTTCGTTTTTTACCTGTCTCCCTGGGTACGGTCTTTTATTGGTCTCGCGGGAGTTTTTTTTGTACTGTATTTTTTTGTCGATGCAATTTTTTTTCCATTATCGAATCTCACACCGTGACATGCGGCCGAATCAACCTCCTTCATCGTACCAGCATCCTATTTTTAAAAGCAAAGGAAAAGGAATTCCCCGGAACCTGAATTCAATACTCTTTTATCATTTGAATAGAGATGCCATAGTGCGCTGTGATTTAGCATGGAAAATGAGGATGAGGGGAGGACAATTGAGAAGATCGGCATTAATGCCAGACGCCACAAGGAACTGATAAGTCGTCTGTCCGAGTTAGTGGACACTTCCGGTTTTGGTCCGTATATGACCACATTACAACTGATTGATTTGATCGCGGATGAACCAAGCTTTACAAAAAAAGAATGCGTCTATCTTGGATTGTACCTGGCATCAACGAATCAGGGTAATGGACATTAAAAAAATGTATACCCGGAATCAGGGATATTCCGGTGATGCGGCTGCACTTGCCCGCACCCGAAAAAAAAGGTTCGGCTTCAGGGTACCGGGAAGGGAGAACTCAGCCATAGTTATCCATCGGTGAACGGGATCCCGGGAAAAGCCCCTATAGAAGACCTGCAGACTGCTCATTGTCCCGGTCCTGTTCCCCATTTTACCGCGACACACCGGTACCATTGAATACCCTGGCGAACCCATGGCAGAAAACGGCAAACATGCGAGATAAACGATTTATTGCAGAACACCGGGGAGGACCCCTGAAAAAGGAACAGCACTACCAGATAATTACCTGGGCGTGCGACTGTGCAGAACATGTAGTGCACCTCTTCGGGGAACCCCTGGATGAACGTCTCTCACATGCCCTCAAGGTGGTTCAGGAGTGGAAATCAGGAAATGCATCCGTTGGTGATGCGATGAAGGCTTCAACAGCTGCACATGCTGTGGCACGAGAATCTTCAGGCCCGACTGCAAGTGCAGTGGCCCGTTCCATCGGACAGGCTGTTGCAACTGCTCATATGGCTGACCATGCATTGGGTGCAGCGTGGTATGCTGTGAAAGCCGTGAACCTTGCAGGTCAGTCAACCGATGCAGAAAGAAGGTGGCAGGATGAACACCTGCCACCGGAGATTAAGGATCTTATCCTGACTGCACGAAAAAGCAGAAAAATTTAAAAGGGTTATGAAATTGATTTTTTTATAAGATTCCAGTAGAGCATCGATCGATTGCCGGATCCACTCATACCTGTCTCCCCAACTCTACCATACGGTTGTCATCCATTTCCTGATCAGAGCATCTTGTGGGGATTTAACGCGTTATGGAGGTGGGGTGTTTGAGTGAACTCAATATCCTGGGTGCCACCTGTCATCTGACCTTTGGGGAATGCTAAACTCTTGTTCGCTTTCTCCGATATTTTCGGATTTGGCATATTCCTCAGATTATCCTGCAAAACCAAAGGATTATCGTGCTTACATCAGGCAGGATAGAATAAAAACGAAAAAAGGGAAAAAATGATGGAATGGATGGATTCCATCATTTCACATCGCTTCGCCAAGCAGTTTACTCAATTGTGAGACATGGGACTGATCTCTTCTGACTATACGCTCAAGAGCAAAATTGATTTTCAGGAATTCATAGGGAAGATTATTCTGTTCTATGTTGAGCTCTGAAAGGATCCTCATGTACTGGTCGATGGTATCTTTCTCGAATTTAAGATTGGTCGTGAGAATTTTGTCAATACTGTCGGCTTCATATGTCTTTCCCATCTTCATTGAAGGGACAGCTCCCAGATAATCCCCCAGGAGATGCCGTAACTTCTTCTGGTGGCGTCGATGATCCCCTGCAATTCCCTTCAATCGGTTGATAATAGGTTTTGCAGTAATCCCCTTCACGAGCTTTGCATGGCTCAGGTACTGGACATATGCTGCATGCTCATTCTCAAGTGCATTGTTCATCATGGTGACCAGTTTTGGAGAAACTTTTGTTGTCATATCACTGCAGTAATATAATAATGATTTATTTATAACCTACGCCG
>DATMWO010000297.1:0-8789 GCA_035562475.1 Methanoregula sp. | reverse complement strand
GTTCCCGGAAGTTGTCATGTGGCTTTACCCCTTAATCGGAAATGACGATCGTGAGAACGTGACCCGGACCTGGCAGATGCTGATGCCAGCACCGGTCTTTTCCGGGGTAAAGGTACTGATCAGGAATGCGATTGGCAATGACTGGGCAGAACTCACCCATCGCATCCCGACGCTGGAAGGAAAATAAGGAAAAGAAACTATTTTTGTAAAAACTGCCCTGTTACGATAGTGAAGGAGCATGATGGTTACCGCATACCTGCAGGCGGGTTATAACCCCGGTAACCACTTATTTTTGTAATGATCCCCACATTATCATTTTTATCCCCTTATCCAACCCCAAATCAGCCCCCGTTTCCCGGAAACTTCTTCCGGAAATGCCCGTAAACCGCCCCGATTCCCCCTGTTCAAAGAAATGCCCAAAAACAGCCCTGATTGCCAAAATAACCTCCTAAATAGCCTGAATCCGACCCCCCAAACATGAGCTCGTTTTCATCCGGCACCTGTAGTATCCCATTGATGAGGAGATCGTGCCCGGGAACACCATTGGATACCCTCCACGAAAGATGGGGGTTATTGGGCGTATTTTGGAGAAAAGGGAGAGATTTGTGGGTATTTTTAAAAGAGATACGGGAGAAAAGCAGGAAAAACGCCCCCGATATCGATCGTCGGTCCACCGGATCGAATCTTCGTCATTCATCCCGGAACTCATGACGTAGTAGTCTCTGCAACAGGCATACAGACAGCCGGAACGCTTATCGTGCTGATCGGTTGCAGAGAGGATTGCTGGTGAACATACCCGGGCAATCTCAGGACTCTGTTGTTCACACATTCACGGAGCATTTCCTTTGTTATTTTATACTTTTATTGCGAGGGTAGTATCATGAATGCCAGGAATATTGCCGTTGGCGGTCTTGCCGCAGGAACGATCCTGTTCATCCTGCTCTTTTGTCTCAACCTGATCGTGAACCAGATCATACCGTACGACAGCACACAGTTTGCTGGGATGCGCCCCATGGAAGACCCGGTCATGACGCTCTTTTATTTGTATCCATTTGTGCTTGCATTGGGAGCCGCATGGGTCTTTGACCTTGTCCATCCCGCACTGCCGCACCCGGCCACAAACAAGGGGCTCTCCTTTGGGCTTATTATGATTATTCTCGTCGCCATTCCCTCGAATTTTGCCATGTATACCTCCATGAACTGGCCGCTTACCTTCTACATCGGCAACCTGATCTGGGCAGGAGCCGGCTTTGTCCTGACAGGGCTGGTTTTTGCACGGATCTGGAACCTGAGACGGTAATACCCCGTTTTTTAAATGGCACAGGTCCTGGACAATCCTGCACCCGAAAATCTTGAAACAGATCTGCAAAGATGCCAATATCGATCCCGATGAATTAGTATGAGCTCCCTCTATCTCCCCATACTACCCGGTTGTGTCTCATAGTTCTCTTTCACACGGTCCGTACAATCCATAGGGATGCATGGGGATCTCATCAGGTAAAGGCAGGTTATCTTCATAGGGTATATCGTCTTCATACGAAATGTCATTCTCATACTCGCAATCACACCCGCAAAAACAATCACCCTGCATGTACCCGTCCAGCTCCCTGACGAACCCGTTGAGCTTCTGGATACCCACGATGGGGACTCCTTCATAGAACCGTATGTCCTCTTCAATGAGGGTGACGAGGAGCGGAATCGCATCCTCGTTCGTGACAACTGCATAAAACAGGGTTCGTTCTTTATGCTGTTCGACCGCCTTTTTTAGTGCTGACAGCCGGTAGCGGTTGCCTGCCCATTTCTTGCATTCCACCAGGAACGTCTGGTTGCCCTTCCGGGCAATTACGTCAAACTGCCTTTTTGTTTTCTGATGGGTTTTTACCGTGTTCACTTTGACGCTGAAATTATTTTTTTCGAAGATGAAGGCTGCTAACCGTTCAAAATGCTGCCAGACACCTTCTTCTGAAACCATCGCTAAATCTTCGAGGTTTTGGATGTCTTCGAAATTCATCTTTGCTTCACGTCACCTTCCCGACGTGGTCGTCTGTTGTAGTGCATGCACATCTGAAGCCCGGGTAAGATAATGCCTGAGCCGGGGCGGGTGAAAGTGTTCAGGTAAGGATTTTTTTTAAAATTTTTTCACAAAAATTTATCAATCCCAACCTTCAAGAGGGGAGTAATGAAGTATAACTCTGCATCATTGTATCAAAACTGGATTTATCCAAATTTATGGATTGTTGTAATCTGTGCTGGTATTATTGCGTTTTTCCTGAGTATCTGGCTGAGTCTCTGGCTGTCTGGTTTAAGTGGCTGATGCATTGCTCCTGGATGCGTTCATGCATCCGGGAAAGCACTATCTTTTTTTTCATTCACGGTCAATAGGACGGCTTTCTTAAAAACTCCTGTGATCGCGGTTTGTTTTCATTTTTTGTAACAAATCTTATGACACGAGGAAAGATTATTGAGAAGTTCTCTCGTTATACCTGCTTGTAATAAAAAAGGGTTGCCATGATAACTCATTTACAGCAGGTTGGAGAGATCAACAGGAAACGTTTCGTCATGACGGAAGAAACGGTCCTGGACATTCTTAAACTTCGCCTTAAAGGCGAGAAAGATGTCAGTGTTCGCAGGTATATCCTGCAGAAAATCAGTTTGTTCCGATAAGAAGACTTCCTGGTCACCCCAGGGCAGGCGATATCAGGGGGATGGAGCAGTACCTGACAGATTCGCCGGGTCCGGAGGGACTTGGGATACGCCGGTTGTTGGAACGTGGAGCTAAAAATAATACCTGATTTTATTAAACCTGTTCCTATTCGCGTTCTTTGGGCCTAGAACCCTTGTGTGGCTGCGATCCTGCCCTCCTGGACGGCTGCCTTGAACATCTTGTAGTCGCGACGGTTCTGTTCTGCGTAATCGCCCGCGAACGAGACGATCGCCCGGTCGAATGCATCGGACTTCCCCAGGTATCCGGTGATCTCTGCCGCGTCCCCGGACTTCGCGTGGGCCCGTGCCAGGTTCCAGCCGCAGAACTGGGCGTAATTCGCGAGCCGTACCGGTGATACACCTGCGGGATCGTAGGCGTACTTCATGTCCCGGAGCTGGCGCACGTAGTAATCGGTGCCGTCTTTGTTCGTGAACCAGCCGAGGAAAATGTCGCTTGCAGCCTGGGTCAGCCGCTGGCCCTCGACCACGCGCCTTCCCTGCTGCTCGTACGGGCCTGCGCCGGCGAACGGCTCGAGCACGGAGTGACGTGCCTCCTTGACCTGCAGGATCAGCGGATCTCCGTCTTCTGCCAGCAGCAGGACGACATAGCACCGGGTTCCGACAGAGCCGATCCCGACGACCTTGAATGCGATGTCGACCATGCGATAGCGGTCGAGGATCACCCTGCGGTCATCAAGAAGAGACTCGCGGTACTGGTCAAAGAGGCTGAGGAGATTCTCGAACTGCTCCCGGCTCCAGTTCTCGTGGTGGATCAGGGGCGGCTGTTCGACAAATTTGCGGCGACCGTTCACCTCGGCCGTGAGCCTGGGGAAGACGTACTCGGCCACCTGCTTCCGGGCCTTCGCGAGAATCGCCTCCCGATAGCGACGAGCTTTCTTTGTTGGCGACTTCTCGAGGAGCATGTCCCCCGTCAGGCGCGTGTACCAGACATCGAGCGCACGCATGGTCGAGAGGTGTGTCATGTACTCGCGGTAGGAGCGTGCCATGGATGCGACAACACCGGAAGCCTCCTTGCCGGAGTAGCCGTTTGCCTGGCCGGCGACCATAAACGAAGCCGCGAGCCTTTTCACATCCCACTCGAAGGGTGCGTTCAGCGTCTCATCGAAGTCATTAATCCCGAAGAAGAGGTTCCGCTCGGGCGAGGCGAAGAGGCCGAAGTTGAGCAGGTGACAGTCGCCACACGCCTGGACGCGGATGCCGCTGGCAGGCGTCGAGGCCAGATCTTCGGCCATCAATGCGGCCGATCCCCGCAGGAACGGGAACGGGCCGGCCGACATGCGGCCATAGCGGATCGGGATCAGCTCGGGCACCCGCCCCTGGTTCGTTTCCTCAAGCACTTCAATCGGGTCCCTCCGCTCCGGTGGTGGCGACCACCCGGCGTGAGAGCCCCGGGGGACGTCCTTTCGCCGGTCCTGCCCGGCGCTCATACGCTCAAGACGGGAGACATAGTCAGACTCGATGACAAGCGCCCCCTGGTTGTCGGTCTCTATATGGTATTCTACGGTCATGTCAACCAGAATAGAGGATTGTTGTCCGGCCTGAAAAATACGATCGGAGGAAAAATGAAGGTTACCGTTATAAGCCCCCAATCCCCCGGCAAATGATTATCACCTTCCCGGACTATGGAACCGTGGTGGAAAGAATGCTCATTGGTGTCATGTCCGATACCCACGATAATATTGTGCAGACAAAAAAAGCCGTGTCAATGTTCAACAGCCGGGGCGTGGAGCATGTCCTGCACGCGGGAGATTTCATATCCCCGTTCATGATCGATTCCTTCCAGGAACTTGCTGCACCCTTGACAGGGGTATTCGGGAACAATGACGGGGACAGGGTACTCCTTGAAAGAAAATCCGGCCTGCTTCCCTCCCTGAAGATCGCGGGAACCTTTGCCCGTATCGATCTGGGAGGGATGCGGATTGCGCTCCTGCACGGCAATGACCGGGAACTGCTGGAGACGCTTACAGCGTGCGGTTCTCTCGACCTGCTGGTATATGGTCATACCCACCGCCCGGAAATCAGGAACGAGGGGTCCCTGCTCATAGTGAATCCTGGTGAGGTGTACGGGCACCTGACGGGCAGGAGCACCGTAGGGCTCATCGATACGGTGAAGCGATCCGGAGAGATCGTGGACATCTGAGATACGGAAGGGCAGGGTGAACCGACCAGATCTCTGGTGGAAAATACGCCAGGTAATGGCCCTTTTGCCTCAGGCAATTGAAAAAAAAGGGTAGAGCGTATAACCAGACGGATGGAATAATATTAATCACTTTAACGATATCACCTCAATCATGCGCACCTATGGAATAATCTTCTGTTCTGTTCTTCTCATGGCGATGGTATTTTTCTTGGGATGTACCACGCAGGACACGGTTCGCCCTGACGCAACACCGGCACCCCAGGGTGTGCAGGGTAATCCCCCGGTCACACCACAAGGGTTGTTTGGGAATGTGCATCTTCCCCTTGCAGCGCAAACGCCCCGGGTTGTCTATGTAACGGTTACCGTACCGGTCCCGGTGCAGGCAATGAATACCGCACCGGTTCCTGCCTCCCCATCCGCCAGTACCGTATGCACCGGTAGTGGACAGCCTGCTGCCGGCATCCGGATGACCGGCAATGTCATTGGCCGTGCATCTGATCCGGCTGCTGGTATTGACGAAATCAGGTTCACCCTTGGTCTTGACCCCTGCAGTCCGGCAGTGGATGTGACCAGGATGCAGATTGTCTTTTCTACACCCGGTACCTTCCCGGTACCCCTCCTCTACAGTACCAGGACCTCTACGGGTTTTTTTACCGCAAAAGCCGGTACGGGCAGGGTCACGTCACTGAATCCGGGTGATCAGGCAGAGATTACGTTCTATGTTGCTCCGGTACCAGCCAACACCGAAATGAATATTGTGGTGAAACCATCCGGGGGTGCCACCGTGCCATTCACAATAACTGCACCTGCCAGGATTACAGCAACGAATATTCTCTCGTAATTCTTTTTTCCCCCGGTCCCCGTACTCAACCGCTGATAGTGGATCGTTATCTTGTCCGGACTCCGCTTTGCCGCACGCTCCATCCCCAAATCCTCCTTTGACCACAAGATTCATCTGCAAATCCGGTTTTCCCAAAAATTCCCGCCGCGTTGTAATTTTCCCTGCCGGAAAACCGGTTTTACGGGCAAATACCTGCGTAAAACCGATTCGTGTAACCTTCCGGTTATGGGTTCTTTAAATACCCGCTCACCGACTTTTCATTATCAGCATGATCAAGGAATTCTTCAGGAAACTGGTAAGCCGGGCAAAGGAGGTAGCACGGATTCTCAAGGCACAATGCAATGCTTTGGTAAGCAAGCTCCTGCCCACGGCGCCGCTCAGGATATTCCTGGTACCCGCTATTCACCCTGCAATGGGGAATGCGATGAAGATGGGCAAGCGATACCGGCTGACAAGCGACCACTCCCCCGTCTTTTCGCTCTACACTTTTTTTGGTGATAGGTAGACGCCGGTATTCCGGTGCCTGAACAGTAATCTGGCAACCTCCCGACAGGTCACCTGCCGCATCGTTGCGGGAGTCTATCGACAGATGGCAGCCAGGGCTCTCTTCAACGCCAATACCTGCGTCTTCCCTGAAATATGGACGGGCAAAGAGAGCCTTCTTCTTCCCGTTCCGGTATCGCTGGTGAACATTGCACAAAAAAGGGTGAAAAAATGCAGGCTCATGCACATGGCCCCCACGGGGTCACCCAGGAAGCAGCCGGGGCGTTTGCACGTCAGGCAGGCTTCCAGGGCGTAAGAATGATCATGGTTGAACACACTGTCCGGGTACTTGTTCCTTCTCAGGGTGTGATCCAGCCTCCGTGGAGGCCTGCCCCGGCGTGGGCCTGGGGAAATGCCGGGCAATACCTGTACCATGCTGTCGCTTTCTCCCGCAACTGTGCAAACCCTGCTACCAGGCCGGCTCGTGTCCTGTCACCGCTGCCTGCAGGAGGCGTTGCCCCGTGACGAGCCGGCGCTGCATTCTTCTTGAAGAAGGGCTCCGTGAACTGCTCGAGTCAGACCATTATACCGTGCGGATCATGCCGGTCGGGTATACCCAGCGTTCCCCGCCGGTCCATATCGTGGCAACCCGCGGAGCGGGGGAGACGCGGTATATCAGGATCAAAAAAGTGATCCACCGCTCGAGGATAGCCCAGAATATTGAAACACGGTGCAAAGTTGAGATCCGGCAGTACCGGAGGATACTTTCCGGGCCGGAAGAAATCCCCGGCCTGCACTGCGAGCTCTGGTTCTATTCCCCGTATGACGGCTTTCATTGTTACGAGGTGCTCCCGGGCAGTGTGCAGGAAATTCCCCGGCTGGTACCATATACGGGTGAACTACTGCAGGACAAGGAGGCACCAGGATGATCGCTCGGGGATCTTTTCATGCAGTGAAGAACTGGTCGGTAAAACTGCTGGTGTCCCGGGGGTATGAACCGGTCCTGCCGGTGACTGACAGCTGGCTTTCGCACTCCATCCCCCTGCACCTTATCGGCCTGAAGGGTGATTACGAAGCCCTCTGCGTGAAACTCCGGATTGCCCGGGGCCCGGTGAGCATACTCTTTGTCGAATCATGCTGCCGGTTTGATATCAGCCAGTTCCGTTCACTGCTCCGGGCAGCACCGGGGAATGTATTCCTGCGCTGTGAGATCTGGGCCGTATCACCGGACAATGCAATCCATTGCTATGAGGTTCTTGCCGATACCATCCGCGAGGTGGCCTCCTTTGTCCGCTGAAACCGTTCCCCGCCGGTTCACCGCACACCAGGTCACGGACATCCCGCTCTACCTTATCCCGAAGACCATTGCCGATCTGATCAAAGGCAGGCACAGCCGGCTCTACCGGATCACCGTCACCATGGCGTTTAAGAACCGCTTTACGCTGGTTGTTGAGACCCGCAAACGGGGATACCGGAGGTTTGCACAACCCCGGTGCCCGACACCGGATCCGGCAGGTCATGAAGGGATACCTTCCGGAAGAGAGAACCATTGAAGGTAATCAGGTTTGATCTCATAGAGAATAAGGGGAATACATGGCAGCGGTGTGACAATTCCTTCCGGCGCAAACCAAAACGCCGTGAATACAGCAAAGGTAAAACCTCACAGGCTCTCCACGATCTCCTCTCCCCCACAAGCACCATGATACGCTCATACGGAAGACCAGACCGGTTGAAGGGAATTGCCGAAGATCATCGACGCCACAATTACATGAAGATCCTTGCAGAGCTCACCAAAGAAAAGAGGGATCTTCCCTATGAGTTCCTGAAAATCAGTTTTGCCCTTGAGCGTATAGTCAGAAGAAATCAGTCCCCTGTCTCACAATTGAGTAAATGACTGGCGAAGCCAGGTGAAAACGGGGAATCATTCATTGCATCATCATTTTTTTCTTTTTGGTTTTTCATTAAGAATCTGTGACATTTTCATAGGGTGCTGGTGATGGACGATCTTCTTGTTTTTCCGGTTCTGATCTCTCGTGATTCAGAATACCTGGTACGAGGGGTTCTTTTGGAACAGGAATTCTTTCTTTTCTCTTAATAGTTATCGTGTAATTTTCATCACGATATTTTTTGATTTGAGGTATATTGCAGAGTATTCCCACAGTTGTATCGTCACCACTCCCCTTTTGGGATGCAATATTTAACCAGTCTTCCAGATTGTCCTCAATTGCATCCATACCCTCCTGAATTCCTTCCTGATGCTCACATATGTTTTCGAGCAGGTCTGTTCCGATTTTTTCAAATTCATGTTCCGATGAGAACGAATTTGCATACCCGTCTGTTGAGAGAACAATCAGTGCCGGCCTTGTATTGGATGGATCGAAAGGAATGAGACGGAACCGAAAATCTGACCAGGCTTCCGGCAGGCAAAGTGACGTTGTTTCATTTCCAAATAATCTTTTATCTTCGGGAAGTGGTTTATCGGCAATACCATCTTCAGCGACAATTAAGATATCGCCATCACCGAGCTGAAGATACAGGATATACGTCTCATGGAGAAAAGCTGTGATGAGGGTAGAACCATACGCAGCGATCATATCATTA
>DATMWO010000296.1:0-7022 GCA_035562475.1 Methanoregula sp. | reverse complement strand
CCGGTTCCGGGTTCTTTCCCGGGCTAACTCCCTGCCCGTGTGAAAGGATTTTGCTGACATCATTTTTTTTCATACTACCAAAGGGCAACTTATCCCAAATCTTCTGATCAATTACATTCCATGTACATTGTAAAAGATGGTTCAGCAGATCAATATCTTCCCGGGAGAATGAGCTCCAGTCTGCGCCAATGCTATGTTTAATTTTTTTTATTGCCTCTTCGACTGTTTTTACCCGGTGTACATGGTACATCCGTCTCCCAATTTCTTTCTGCGATACATCCGGCATTTTTAAAATCCCCCGTCTCCCACACACGGAATGTGTGTTCAGTTTTCTCATTATCCTCCCACTTGATAACCTTTATGGCACCCATTTTGGATATGACAAAAAATAGTATAAGACCAGAGACTTCAGGATTCAGGTGGTGAACTCTGATGTTGGGATAAGTTACTTTTTTTTTGATCGGTAGTTATATTGCCCTGGATAAAATGACCAAAAAAAATTCAATAGATTTACAAGTTACCCCCTCCTACAAAACAAAAGATGCTGGATGTCGTGCTGGCAGAGATTGGTCTCATCATCATATTTATTGCTGTTTTAGTCCTGCCATTCAAAGTCCAAGCAATTGAGCGCAATCTTGAGATTTTTCTGTTCATATCAGGGGTACTTGCACTGACAATATCAGGTTTTATCCCTTTACATGGAAAACAAACGGGTTGGAGCTGGGAGATTGTGGCTGAAGCACTGACAACACCGCTGAATAGTATCACTATCTTTGGGATACCGATAGGTATCGTGCAGATTGTGCTCCTTTTCGGAATTATCTTGTATGTCTGGTACCGGCAAATCGAGATGGTAATATATACCCTGGTGAAAAAATTCTCGATGTCTGCGATCATTTTCGGACTGATTATCACTCTAGGTCTCATCTCGAGTGTAATCTCTGCAATACTTGCATCGATTTTGCTCGTCGAAATTGTCTGTGCCCTGCCGCTTGACCGGGGCGAAAAGATCGATGTATGTATTGTCGCTTGTTTTGCAATCGGGCTGGGTGCCGCTTTAACACCGCTTGGAGAACCCCTCTCCACTATTGTTATTTCCAAGCTTTCCGGTCCACCATATTATGCCGGCTTCGATTTTCTCCTCCTTCTCCTGGGCATGTATATCGTACCTGCAGTGATCGTCCTTGGATTTATCGGGGTCATTCTATACAAACGAGGCGGCTCCGACACAGGTGTATCTGAATGCCACCTTCAGCGGGAGACAATCAGACAGGTTGTGGTTCGGGCCGGAAAAGTATATCTGTTCATTATGGCACTGATCTTTCTTGGCGAGGGTTTTAAACTGCTCATCTTAGATTATGTTATGCAAATTCCAGCAGTGGGGCTTTACTGGTTAAATACGGTCTCTGCTGTGCTTGACAACGCCACTCTTGCCGCCATTGAGATCGGCCCCGTCCTTTCTGAACAACAGATAAAAAGCGCAGTTATGGGACTTATTATTGCCGGAGGGATGCTTATCCCCGGAAACATTCCCAATATCATTGCTGCAGGGAAACTTGAGATTACGAGCAAGGAATGGGCAAGAAGAGGGATCCCTCTTGGTCTTGTTCTGATGGTATGCTTCTTTGTTATTCTCTTTATTCCTCAGTATCTTGGTTTGGCATAACCGTCAGACAATTTTCCCTGATACGATTTAATCTATCCCTAGGGAGTGAAGTTGGAGAACAGGCAGTCAACAGGTGCTGTGCCGCATCATAGTTTTGAAGGCACAGCTACGGTTTTTGGAGGACATTTTACTCCTTAAAACAAGAACCGCGTCCCTTCAATTTTTAACAAAATAATAAAAAGGAGCAAAAATATTTTTTGCTGTAGGTCTCAAAGTTCCTATTTCCCCTATTATCAGATTGATTCCTTGAGTATCCCGCAGACCTTTTTAATCCCCGTCTCCTCCCGTAATTTCTTGCTCTTCACATCGTTTCCGATACTGATAATCTCCTCAAGATCCCTTCTTGTCAGACGGGTGAAGGAACTCTGTTCCCAGATTTGTCTCCCCACAGAAACCCACGTCTCACCAAGGATATAGTTTAGCGTTTTGACATCCTGTGGTGAAAATTCATACCATTTGGATTCGGGGTTGTGGCGGATTTTTTCTATTGCCATTTCAACAGCCCGCTCTTTGTGCAGCTGAAAAATTCTTCTCCCCCGCTCATCATTTGTCACATCTGGCATCTACCCATCCCCACTTAATCTTTTAATTCTGATTAAATAGTTTTGCTTGAATAAAAAGCCAGAAAAAATGTCGATTCCGCAATATTTCGGTCTTAGGCTGGTAAAGGAGGACAATACTCGTAAGGGAGCAGTTGCCGTATTCAAGGAAGTAATTGAAACCTGCGGTCATTCCCATGGTAACCCGGAAAAGAAGGTGATATTGTGTATAATTATTTTCCCCAAAAAAGACCTTGGGGCACTATTAATTCCGCTGTTAGGCTGGCAAAAATCTCACCACAACGAGCTATTTCCCGCCTCAGTCTGAATTCATCGATGCCGAACCCGGTCTAAAGGAGATACTCAGCTACGATCTCCTTGAATAATCCGGTCAGCCCGAAATCCGCCCGCAATGGCGTCCTTCGCTCTTCCGATTACAAAATTATCGAGATGATTTTAACTGAATCCTTTTTTTTTGGAGTCCTTCAACTGCTATACTCCTGTGTCAAAGACTGCGGTCTATATTCCAGGATGGGATATTGAAAGGATCGTATCATCAATAAATCCCTCAATTATTGGCATATTTTAGATTTAGGCTCATACTGCATGGATCTTTCGGTTAAATAATGATGACGGGAATCGGATTTTTACAGTTGAATGTGGGTTATATTTTCGAGAAAAGTATTAAGTTGGTTAACATTACAGTGGCTCTTATTGCAAAGTTAATATTGGTTTGAACTATACCCGAGGCGCAGACAGGTCCTTCTTACACAAGAAATAAATCTGTCCAGCTGCCGGAAGAAGATACCATGGGATCGAAGGACTCGTGGAACTGGGAAGATATTCGGGATGGAGCCCGACATATTGTAATTGGTGCCAAGAAAAATATTGAAGATCCCAGGATATTTCATAAGATTGCACTCTTTCCTCTCCTTGCATGGATCGGTTTAGGTGCTGATGGTGTTTCATCCTCCTCTTATGGACCGCCAGAAGCCTTTGTAGCACTCGGTGAACATACCTATCTTGCGGTCTTTCTTGCTCTGGGAACAGCACTTACCGTTTTCATCATTTCGTATGCATATACCCGCATTATCGAGCATTTTCCCAGCGGGGGCGGGGGGTATATTGTCGCAACACACACCATCAGTGATCGGGCCGGCGTTGTTTCCGGAAGCGCCCTTTTGGTCGACTATATGCTGACCATTACCGTTTCTATTGCAGCATGTGTCGATGCAATCTTCTCATTTTTACCCTATTCATATCAGCCATACAAACTGGTTGTAGCCTGCCTGCTCATCATTTTAATGATTGAAATGAACCTGCGGGGAGTGAAGGAGTCAGTCATGACTCTTGCCCCCATATTTCTTGTGTTCATCATGGCTCATGCACTGCTCCTGGGGTATGGGATTTTTGCCCATGCCCCCCAGGTTGGAGGGGTCGCTGATGGAATCCAGACAGGTCTTTCCAGCGACCTTGCAGCGATTGGTATTATCGGTGTGCTGGCAATTTTCTTACGAGCCTATTCGTTGGGGGGCGGTACCTACACCGGTATTGAAGCAGTTGCCAACGGGATGCAGATTATGCGTGAACCCAAGGTGAAGACGGGCAAGCGTACGATGGCGTATATGGCCATCTCCCTTGCGGTCCTATCCAGCGGTCTTTTTCTGTGCTATCTGCTCTGGAATATTCAGCCGGTTCCGGGACAGACTCTGAATGCCGTGCTGGCAACAAATGTCTTTGGGGGTTGGCCTTTGGGAGGAGTCCTTGCACTGATTACGATCCTTTCTGAGGGGGCACTGCTCCTTGTGGGAGCCCAGACAGGATTTATTGATGGACCGCGTGTGATGGCCAACATGGCTATCGATTCCTGGCTCCCCCGCTCGTTTGCGTTGCTCTCGGAACGCCTTACAATGACGAATGGCATCCTGCTCATGGGCGGGTCCGCGCTTTTGATAATGGTATTCACGCGGGGCTCTATCATCATCCTGGTTACCATGTATGCAATCAATGTGTTTCTCACGTTCTCAATCTCTGAGTTTGGCATGTCCCGGTTTTTCTATAAAAACCGGGCAACTGAGAAGGAATGGAAGCGGCATATCCCTATCCACCTCACCGGTCTTGTGCTGTGCAGCACGATCCTTGCCATCACCCTTTATGAAAAGCTGGGTCAGGGAGGCTGGCTCACCATCTTTCTGACATCAGCTCTTGTCGGGCTCTGTTTCCTGATCCACAGACATTACCAGAAAGTAACACGAGGGTTGAGGAAATTAGATAAATTACTCGACGTTATACCTGCGACCGGTACTAAGAATACTGAACCTGTAAATCCCCACAAAATGACGGCAGTGCAACTTGTCACCGGGTATCATGGTTTTGGCGTAAACACATTTTATTCTATCATAAAAAATTTTCCCGGGGTCTATGAAAATTTTATTTTTGTGTCTATTGCCGTAGTGGATTCAGGGTCATTTAAGGGTTCAGCTGAAATAACGGCACTTTGGAAATCTACGAGGAACTCCCTCATTAAATATGTTGATCTTGCGCGGGAAACTGGCTTTGCTTCAGATTACCGGATGGATTTCGGAACCGATGTTGTGGACCTGGCAGTACCACTCTGTAAAAAAATCGCAGAGGAATTCCCGAACTCCACGTTTTTCACCGGACAGATAGTTTTCCGTCATGAAAACCCGTTCCAGAAGATATTGCATAACGAGACTGCATTTGCGATTCAGCGGCGATTACAGTACAGCGGTATCACGACAGTGATTATGCCAGTCCGTGCAGAACAATAGTTTTTTGGTTCAAAGAACCGCAACGATTCAAATCAAGAAGGGGAGTTCAAGCGCAAAACGATCACAGGCACCCCTTTATAACGATGGTATTTCATCTGGGGTAATCCGCTCATATACATCGAATCATCAAACGAATCGTACGTCCAGTCGGTTATTTCACTATTAGCTGACTGCATTGTATAGAGACCAGGTTTTCTTCTTATCCATGTGCCATTATCAGTCGTTTCCCCGCGATTTAAAAAGAAATTCGTGGAATAAAATGTCTGGTTTTCATAAATGATCATGTGCCGGTCTGATGCCGGCAGCTCCCCTCCAATCCACTGGCCGATAATGGGATCGGGAGTGTCACTGATAATATGCATGCCCGGCAGCTGGGTGCACCCTGCTATGAGAATCGAGCAGAAGACAATCACGGAAAAGATAGTCCCTGATTGCATAAATGACATTGAATCGTTCGGACACGTTGAAGCTTTCTCTTAGAGCCAGTAACTCCGACACGAATGGAATAATAACCTGCTATAGTGCCGAAGGATCATTTTCCATTATCCCGATGACATTTCCCTCCGGATCCCTGAAATGCGCCTTTACTCCACACACGGTATTGCCCGCTTCGGGACAACAAAGCTCCCTATGGCTTAGTTTACTGGAAGGATTGACTCATCATCAAACCTCAAAAGATAAAAATCGCTCGAACCTTACGCTTTTCATATAAGGACAAAAGATCGATACGGTGTCCAATGGAGAATGTTTGATAATGCATTCGGGACGAATATGATGCCTATTATAATGAAGTCATCCGTAGAGTTCAGCATGATTCATTCCCTTTCATTCAGGTTTTCGGATGATAATCACAGGCCGTTTTGCGTTCATAGCAACCGTATACGCTGTGCTGCCAAGTAAAAGTTCACGGAACCAGCCTTTTCCGTGAGAGCTCATCCAGATGACAGATGCGTCCTCTTGATCTGCAATTCTCGTGATCTCGAATGTGGGATTTCCTATCCTTACAATTGTCCTGACTTCAATGCCCTGTGCAGCAAGACTGCTGCGAATTGCTTCTATCTGATCCTTCGCGCTTTTGACAGCGTCTTCAATTTCAGCTTTTGTCTCACCTTGAGAAATAACATGGAGGAGGATAACACCTTCCACCCCTTTTGTCCTGCTGAGAAGCGCTATCGCGTTATCTGAGAATCGGGAAAAATCAATTGGACAGAGAACCCGAAAGAGTATCATCGGGCAGAACATTTCATAGGTCTTCGCCATCATCTCCTCAATAATTTTATGGCGCATGATCAGTACATTAGTCCTGCTGCGGCGGAGAACCGTCATCGATACACTGCCAAGGAGGATCCCATCTACAAGATTTTTCCCTTGCACCGACGACGATAAGGGAAACGCCTCTTTCCTCGGCTGTATCGATAATTGCTCCTGCGGTGTCAGATGATGTCTTTACTGCCGTTGTTACCCTAAGGTTCTGGTTGAGGTTCTCCAGGTAATGTTTCTCTTCCTTGAGGAAATTCTCACCGGTTCGATAGAATATTTCACCTACTTCCCCACCACCTCTCGGAGATCTGGCCTCTTCGACCACGTGGAACAGGATAATATCACGGGCTCCGGGAAACCCGGCTATGCAGTCAAGGGTTTTCTTCGCAAACTCCGAGAAATCTGTCGGGAACAGTATTTTTTCGAACATACGGTACTCGATTTGATATATCGAAGGATTGGCAGCAGACAAGGCAAAATAGACAGGCCTCTTGTTGAACAGTAAATACTATTTGTAATACTTAACGTTATCTGGATGAATCATACCCTAAATGGCCTGATGCAAATCCCTGACAAGGCAAATCGATACAGATATCCCGAAAAAATAAGGTGTCCCGACTTTAACTGGATGGATATCATTTCTTGGGGATGCTACAGATGCAGGAGCAAACTGAGTATTCATCTCCAGATACCGAATGAATTGTGTAAATAATCCCTAAAATGCGACATTCAATGGGTGAATTGAGATCATACTCATCTTTTTAT
>DATMWO010000295.1:0-2429 GCA_035562475.1 Methanoregula sp. | reverse complement strand
TGTCCTGTCAGTCTTCGTCGGGTTCCCGCTCTCAAATCCGGTTGGTTTTCTCATCGCTCTTACATTCATGGTCCTGATCGGCATATCGTTCACGGCGTTTGGCATTGCAATTGCGTCACGGATGGAAGATATGACCGGGTTCCAGCTGATCATGAATTTCGTCGTCTTCCCGATATTCGGCCTGTCCGGGGCACTCTATCCGATCAGCTCATTGCCTGCATGGATGGTGCCGCTTACCCTGCTCGATCCCCTGACCTACGGCGTGGAAGGGATCCGTTATGGTCTTACCGGTGTATCACAGATTAATCCGCTGGTCTGTGGTGCGGTTATCGGGGGGTTCACCCTGGTGATGACTATCCTTGGGGCATTCCTGTTCAGGAAAATCAGGATCTGAAAAGACATCTTTTTTCCGGATAACGCAGCCATTCATGGTGGAAGATCATGGCATGCGTACAGTGATCCAGCGAAACGCATATTACTCCGCAGGGATATGTCACACTATCCCTGTTGGGATGTGGTCAGGAGATGAACAAGAAATGAAAAATACTCATGAAAAAGAACATATGGCCGTTGCCAAGGTAGTAGAGTTGATCGGCAGCTCACCCGACGGTTGGGAAGCAGCAACCGCAAACGCCGTGGAGGCAGCAGCTCAGACCATCCGGAATATCAAGGGTGTGGACGTCAAGCGGGTTACGGCAAAAGTAGTGAACAACAAGATAGTGGAATATCGTGCTGTGGTGAAAATCGCTTTCATCGTGGAGAGAGAATAATCTCCTCTTTTGGATTTTTCGTGCGGGGTATCCTTTTGTTTGCTAGCAAATCCTTATCATGACGCACTCGTGACCAATCATCGGGAAACTTAGTCCAGATCATACGTATCTGAAATCTTTGAGAGTTCCACACGGTAACTCTGGTTCAGGCTTCCTCCCATTTCCTCGAGTTGCTTCATTCTCCTTGCATCGCTATATTCAGTACTCACATCCAGGGCTCTTTTTCCTCCGGTCAGGTGAATAACTCGCGGATTTTGTGCTATACTGAAACCGCCATAGCCGGGATCAGGTTCATAGGTTATGATAGTCGGTCGTGTTGTCTCGATATAGGCGTAGCCGGTATCATAAAAACTGTACCTTGAGGAAGCTTTGACACCAACTGCCATGTGGCCGGGAAATTCGAATAACACGGTTTCATACCCCAGTTCATTCAGGATATACGCCAGCAGGATCGACTTGTCTGCTGCTGACCCCTCATTGTTATGCAGGATTTCATAAGGATAGTACCAATCCGTTGAAGTCCGGGAATACCTGTTCCCGTTGTTCGGAATACGCTGGACCAGGCTTATTGCAATCTTTGCCTGGTCATCGCTCGTAGTTGATCGTTTGCGGATCATGTCAATGAAGGGCAGCATAAATTCATTCTGGACCCTGTTTTCCAGAAGGTCCATGATCACTCCGTTATCAGGATCGTAGTAAAAGGAATGGCTCGTGCCGGAGAAAAAATCCGATAAACCCCCAAACGTTGTAAAGCTCAGGGATCTCCGGTTACCCTCAATAAAATACGAGAACGACGTGGTCTTTGGCGATCGCAGGTAATCCGCTTCGGAAACTGTTGTCACCAGGGGGGTTGGGCTCTGAGGTGCCGGAGTGGGTGAAGACAGGACGGGAACCTCACTGGTGACCGCGGGAGGAGAAATTGCCAGGGAAGGTACACTCAGGGGGGGAAGAAACGGGGAGAGAAAAAGCAGGACTGCTGCTGCTGCCACGAAGATTATCACGCCATAAAGGATCCGAATAGACGGCAGGGGAATTTTTTTTGCCGGTTTTTTTTCCCGTTGGTAGGTATGGGCTGTTTTCCAGTAAGAAAGAGTGAGCGTGCCCTGGTCCACCGTGTACTGGACCAGATAATCGTAGGGATCACCGTAGAAAACAGTTTTGTACGTATTCCTGACCCATCGCCGGGGTTTTGAGTCTTCTTTCACCCAGTCGGGCAGATCACGATACCTGACCGGTTCCCAATCGTCAGCGTGTGTCATTTTTAGCGAACCCCGCCGGATTTTTTCCCACATAAAACGTGGGCAAAGAAAATCAGTACTTTGTTGTGTATAACAGCGTCCGGATAAAAAAACTGTTTGGTTCGTGGTTGCGGGACTGATATACCATCCGGCATGTACACCTTCGTAACTGCACCCACACGGTTCGTTCACGAATTCTCCCCCTTAAAAAAAAATCACTTCCCTTGAGGAGCGACCATGCACCAGGCCGTCTGTACAATTTTTACCCGTGTCCTGGTATTCCCCAATAAAAGGTATACGGAATACCTCCACCATCCCTGCTCCGGTAGTTTTTTTTTTAAAAAAAAATGACGCTACCCCACCACTTGTACCCGGGACTTTTGCAGGGGGCTTTTTTCAGATTTTCAGAACTGATTTTTTG
>DATMWO010000294.1:0-8901 GCA_035562475.1 Methanoregula sp. | reverse complement strand
TTTTGAAAGGGCCACTCTTATAGGGAATACTGTTTTAAATGGCTTTTTCTCCAAAATAACCTGTTTAATCGTGATTTTAGCCTGCAATTTAGCGGTCTTTTATGAGCATCTTTTTTTGGTACATAGTTACAGTTTTTTTAGTGATATGCTGCAGGATGGCATGCTAGTGCCTGCTATTGCGATCACGTCTGAGAATTTGGGTTTTTGGGGGATCTAGCGCCGGGAATATTTCTGGTTAGAAATGGTGTGCACGAAAATGTTTTAAAAAAATATAGTTTCCGGAACTTTTAGGTAGACAAAAATAATTTCCGTATTTTCTGTAACATTGCCAAAAACATGAAATTGTTTACCCCAACCATCCAAGAAGGATAACTACGCCGAGCACCACGAGTGCCACCCCTATAGCCATTCTGAGAACCCGCTTGTATTCTACTCTCATGCTGTCAGCCCGCTCCGTGGAAATACCGTATGCAATGAGAATGGTGATCAGGAGGAGAGGAAGGATATAGACAACGTTATACAGTGCAAGCCATGGCAACCCGGACAGTACGGTCATCTCCTTTCCCATCAGACTGAGTATACCGATATAGATACCCCCGGTACAGGCAAAACCGAGGATTCCGGCCAAGATCCCTAAAATAAAAGCTGCGGGGAGCGATGCTATTTGGATATAGTTCCCGAGTAGTCCTTTTTTCGATTCTGGTATAGAGAGGATAAAGGTGTCCTTGTTCCGGAGTACATCGATAATCGTTATGAGGCCTAGAAGAAGAGCCACTGTTCCCCCGATAAGAGCGAAAATCCGTGAGAATCCGGAGAGGGAGAACACTGAGAACAGCCCGATTCCTATGAGAAGATGAAACAGGAACATCGCTGCGATATACGCACAGCCGACAAGAAGGATGCGCTTCCTGCTCCCGGCAGCAGCTATCGGGATCAAGAGGAATACCAGCACGGACAGACCACAGGGATTGGCACTGTCAACTATGGCTGCGAAGATGACCAGCGGCAGGCTGAGTTGCATGGATTCCTGCGGGCAAGCAGGATTATTATTTGATGTCCCTGGTTGGGCGGTGCCGTTACATGATGCGAGCCGCTGTTTCTCGAGAAGGATCTCAGATTCAAACCGGTCTGCAATCTCAGTATCGCCGACCAGGCTGTTGTTCCCGATGAAGACTACGGGAATTCCTGGATTGGTAATTCCGTACTTCCGGCTCATTTCCAACAATTTTTTCCCGTTGTCGGGATTGTTATAGACCTCAAGCCGGGTAAGGTTGAGTTCAGGATACCGTGTTTGAAGATCGGCGAGGAGAGGTTTTACATTTTCACAATGACTGCAACCGTCACCGTAAAAATAGAATGCACTGATAGTCGAATTTAGTGATGAAACATTTCCTGAGGGAGGGGATGTCTTTTTTAATTCCGTTTCATCAATTACTGCTTTTTTTTTATTTGTTCGAGAATGACTCCTTCGAGTTGTTCAGGAATAGCACGATCCCCGACGAGGGGAGTGTTATTACCGACAACAATGACCTCGGGAACACCGGCACTTTGAATTCCCAGTTTCTTGTGCAGTGATAGCGAGAGTGCCTGGTTGGTCTCGTTGTGCCAGGTTTCGAGGATTCTGAAATTTACGTCCGGATATTTTTTTGATAAATTCTGGATAAACGGTATTACATTATGACAATGCGGGCATTCTTCCCCGTAAAAGAAATAAACAGTAACATTTCCCTCAACTGAAGTGTCCTTTGCTACTGAAGGGGTTTGAACTGATTGCTGGGGTATGACCCAAAAAAATACCGCGCAGGCGACCACTATGGCAATGAACACCCCTGCAACGATCTTCAGCGTATTGTCCATTTCTTTTCCTCTGTAGGAATCTGGTTTAATGCTTTAATAAAATGCCGGTCTGTAATATGAGGAAAATGATTATTTTAAAGAAATCATCGTCCCTACACCGTCACGGGTGAAGAGTTCGAGAATGAGATTGTGCTCAATATTGCCATTAATAATATGGGCATAACTGACACCATTTTCCACTGCTTTAATTACCGAGCCCACCTTTGGGATCATGCCTTCGCCAATCGCTCCTGTTTTCTGCATAGAGTTCGCTTCATCAATAGTAAGTTTGCGATACACTTTTGAACGTTTTGCATCCATCACACCATCAACATCGGTCATATTGACCAGCTTGTACGCTTTGAGGGCGATTGCGATATCCCCGGCTGCGGTGTCGGCGTTGATGTTTAAACTGCCTCCGGACCTGTCGATTGCAATAGGGGCAACTACCGGAATGTAGCTTTTGTCAAGAAGGGTGTTCAGGAGCGCTGGATCTATCCATTCTATCTCCCCCACGTGTCCAAGATCGACTTCTTTTTGTACACCCCCGACATCCACCCGCTGGATATCCATTTTCCGGGCGATGATCATATTCCCGTCGCTTCCCGACAAACCCACGCCACGGGCACCGCATTTTGCGATCAGTGAAACAATTCCGTTGTTGATCTTCCCGACAAGAACCATCTGAGCGATCTCGAGGGTTTCTTGATCGGTTACCCTGAGTCCCCCAACAAATACAGATTCTTTGCCCATCGCTTTCATTTTCTCTGAAATTTCCGGTCCACCACCATGCACGAGTACTACGCGGATTCCAACGTAATGCAGGAGAACTGCATCCCGGATGGCATTTTCCAGTACAACCGGATCCACCATTGCATGGCCGCCGAGCTTGATTACGATAGTCTTACCATGAAACTGCTGGATGTAAGGCAGTGCTTCCATGAGAACATCTTCCCGCTTCATCATGTGGTATACCTCCCGTTGATCTCGACATAGCGTTCGGTCAGATCGCAACCCCATGCAGTTGCTTCTTCTTTTCCTGCTGCCAGGTCAAGAATAAAGATGACTTTTTTACCGTGCATTGCCTCTTTTGCCTTTTTCAGATCTGCGATAATCTCTCCGGACCTGACCAGAGGATACCGATTAGTACCGTCGCTTATCCAGAGCGATATTGCATTCGGATCAAAATCAACACCCGCACGTCCTGCTGCCGCAACCACTCTTCCCCAGTTTGGATCTTCCCCATAGACAGCAGTCTTTACCAGAGGAGACTCGATAATGGTGCGGGCAACTTTTGCGGCTCCGTCTTCTTTGTTTGCTCCCTTTACGGTCACCTCAAGCAATTTTGTAGCACCTTCACCATCCGCTGCGATCTGTTGTGCAAGCAAACGACAGCACTCTTCAAGGGCATCTGAAAACTCAATAGGATTTGCCCTTCCAGATTCGCCTGTTGCTGTACAAAGTGCAATATCATTCGTACTCATGTCCCCATCAACGACGACACGATTGAAGGTGCGTCTGGTAGCCAGTGTGAGGGCTTGCTTCAGGGATTTTGCACCGATATCTGCATCGGTATAGATAAATGCGAGCATTGTCCCCATATTCGGTGCTATCATCCCGCTTCCCTTTGTAATTCCACCAATGGTGAATGTTTCTTTTTGTACTAGGGCATGTTTGGGAAACGTGTCGGTTGTCAAAATGGCCTGGGCTGCAAGTTTCTCGGCTTCTTGGGTACATTCGATTTTTCGTGCTATTACCTCGCACTGGCGTTGAATGAGGGGGAGATCGAGATACCGTCCTATTACGCCAGTACTGGCAACGCCAACAAGATCCGGTTTGACACCCAGTGCAGAACCGGCAAACCTGGTCATCGCAACAGCATCTGAATAGCCTCTTTTTCCGGTGTAAGCATTGGCACACCCGCTATTTGCGATTACTGCTTCCAGTGTCCCCTTTTTTATCTGTTTGCGCATAAGTTCAATGGGAGCTGCTTTGACAAGATTTTCAGTAAATACACCCGCTGCTGTTCCGCTTGCCCGTATAAGTGTCAACCCGAACTTTCCTTCTTTTATCCCGGATGCTTTTACACCCTTTACTGCGCAGATACTTTGAAAGGTCATTTAACTATCAGCCCCCTCGTTATCAGAATAGGAAGACCCCACTGCATTGATAATATCTGCCCTTGCCAGAATTCCTACCAGTTTTTTCCCTCTCACTACGGGCAGGCGAACGATTCCTTCTTTGAGCATCAGTGCTGCGGCTGCCTCGATATCCATTTCTTCTGTTGCAGTGATTACACGACGCGTCATTACCTTTTTTGCCTGCATATCTCCAATGTTGCGAAGTGCATGTTTTGTCTTCTCCCAGTTGATGTACTCACGGATAGGGATCTCGATAACCTCAAAGGGAGAAGGAAGCCACAGGTCATCGGAGATCCTTTCTGATTCAAGGAGCGAGATCAAATCAGATTCTGTGAGCATCCCGACGAGTTCCGAACCTTCCATGACCGGAAGCCCACCGATATGGTGCTTCCGCATTAAACCTACTGCGTCGCGGAGGGATGTTTCCGCAGTGCACACAACAGGGTCTTTTGTCATCGCATCTTTTACCAACATATTATCACCTAGGGTAACATTCCTGCCCCAATAAGTCCATCCTGTTCTTTCAGGCTGCACATAAGGTTCATGTTCTGAATCGCCTGCCCACTTGCACCTTTCACGAGATTGTCTATGGCAGATATTGCCACAACGCGTAATCCTTCACTTTCGACCAAGACATCACAGAAATTGCTTCCCCGGACTGCAGCAAGTGAGGGTTTCTGATACCGTATAAAGTATTCACCTTTGTAGAAGTCCCGGTATAGTTTCTCGACTTCTTTTTGCTCAAGAGGTTCATTGAGCAGGATGTGAGCCGTTGTCAGGATCCCCCGATTAACCGGCACAAGATGGGGGGTGAAATAACACTTCGCTTTCGACCCGAGCCAGGCAAGCTCCTGTTTCATCTCAGCAAGATGGCGGTGTGTTGTCCATTTGTAGGGTCCGATATTGTCACCTACATTCGGATAGTGCGTTGTTGCGGAGGGATTATCCCCGGCACCACTCACACCGGTTTTAGAGTCAAAAATTACTGTGTGGGCGTATTTTGCCAGGGGAGCCGCTGCAAGAGTTGCCCCGGTTGGGAAACACCCGGGGTTTGCAACGAACTTTGCTTTGACACAATCCTTCCTATGAAGCTCGGGGATACCATACGGTGCCGGGAAATAATCCGAGTGGGTAACCCCGTACACCTTCTCGTAAATCTCTTTTGGTAAACGGTAATCGGCACTGAGATCTACTACTTTTATTCCCCTCGATAACAGCCTGCCGGCATAGGTCATAGCAGCTGTGTGAGGAACTGCAAGAAATGCAACATCTGCATCAATGGCATCAATTTCCGGGTTTTCAAATTTGAGATCGGTAAACCCTTTGAGGTGTGGATGAACCTGATCAAGGGGTGTTCCCGCAAGTTTGCGGGAAGTGGCACAGGTAACCGTTGCGGTTGAGTGGTGAACGAGGAGGCGTATCAGCTCACCACCGGCATAACCGGAAGCCCCGATAATCGCAATTTTCATAACAGAGTATCCGATTGTAAAAATTTAATGCTTCTTAAAGCACGGCTGGTTTAGATCTTTTAAAAAATCAAGGAAATAAGAGAGCCTGCCTTATATTTGCTCCAGTTTATGCAAATACAGGGTGTGTAGTCGTTGTGCAAGGAGTTCTATCCTCTGCCTGTCCTCAAGCCCATCCAATAAATCCGCTGGAATTGCGTCGATACCTTTCGCTGCACCAAGGTATGCACCGCAGATAAGACCGATGGTATCGGTATTTCCACCCGCATTTGCTGCAACAGTCAGAAGATCGGAGGGTCTGGAATATCTGCTAATAAGGAAGATCGCAATGGGGAGAGTCTGGAAAACAGATACATCATTGCCAATTTTTAGTAATGCCGTTTCGGTGTCCATTCCTTCTTTTTCCAGGACAAGCGCATTTCTTATTTTTCCCCCAAGCACCTCATCTTCAACCTGGGCTTTATCCAAAGCTCTTTTCAGGGGATCAGGTGTATCGTGAAGCGTATGATAGAGGAGGGTTACAAAGGTTGAAACTGCCGCATGTACTGCCGGATGAGTATGGGTAACGTTACACGCACGCACTGCTCGTTCACAACCCTCATTCATGTCAGGAAACGTCAGACCGAATGGGATTGCAACCGGAAGGCATCCGGAGGTAGTGGATTTCACTCCTTTCTGGGGTAAATTCTCTTTTACCGGGTGCTCGCATACCGAAGAGATCGATCCATCGGGAAAGCGGAATTTGCCACGATCATAGAGCTCACGGAGTGCAGTGAAATATCGTTCCTCATTGTATTTCCCATCAGCGAGGAGTGTCGCGACAAGAATCATCAGCTGAGTATCATCGGTATATTGTCCGGGATTTAATCCCTCATTTGGATGATTTTTGTACGGGCGACGGTACCCGTATTTCATTTTTTTGAGGTTGGGGGATGTGCTTTCGTTGGGCATGCCGAGTGCATCACCGATTGCAGCACCAAGCAGGCATCCTTTGAATTTTTTAAGCATCAACCCTATATTAAAAAACCCTCATAGATAATTCTTCTTATACCAAAGCTAATTTGTGGATTTGTTCTTTTTTTCACGGATATTGATTCTCAATCAGAATTTTTAAATACGTTATTAACATGATTAATAATGTTAAATAGGTGGGAAATGACCGAGGATTTTAATGTCAGACTCGTCGAGGATGTGAAAACGTACACGCCCGACCCACAGTACAAAAAAAATGCATGGATGGGAGACTACCAGAAAGCCTACAAGGATTTTCTGGCTGACCCGGATGGATTCTGGAGCAAAATGGCCTCCGAGCTGGAATGGATCCGGCACTGGAAAGCGGTGAAGGAGTGGAACTACCCCTATGCGAAATGGTTCGTCAACGCACAGCTTAACATCACCGCAAACTGTCTTGATCGCCATGTGAAAAACCAGCGGCGGAACAAGGCAGCACTCATCTGGAGAGGCGAGAAGGGTGCAGAACGAATCTTCACGTACCAGCAGCTGCTCAGCAAAGTAATGCGGTTTGCAAACGCATTGAAAAAGATCGGCGTGAAGAAAGGTGATCGCGTCTGTATCTACATGCCACTCGTACCCGAACAGGTAATTTCAATGCTTGCCTGCGCCCGCATCGGTGCCATTCACAGCGTTGTGTTCGGGGGTTTTGGTCCGGCAGCACTCAACATGCGTATCCAGGATGCATCTGCCAAGGTCGTCATCACCGCAGATATTGGCATGCGGCGCGGTAAAACCATCCAGCTGAAATCGATTGTTGAGGAGGCACTTATCAACGCCCCATCGGTCGAACATGTTATTGTGCTCAGGCGACAAGATCCCCCGGTTGATTTGAGGCCAGGTCTCGAACTTGATTTCAACGAAATAATGGAGAGTGCATCGCAGGAATGCCCGCCTGAAGTCATGGATGCAGAAGACCCGCTTTTCACCTTATATACCAGCGGTTCCACCGGCAAACCCAAAGGGATTGTTCATACCTGTGCAGGATACATGGTCGGAACCTATTATACCAGCAAGTACATCTTCGACATGAAGGATCATGATATTTTCTGGTGTACCGCAGATCCAGGCTGGATCACCGGCCACAGCTACATCGTTTACGGTCCGCTGGCTGTCGGGGCGACGGTGTTTATTTCTGAGATGACTCCGGATTATCCGGATGCAGGAAGTTACTGGAACCTGATTGAAGAGCAGAGGATTACTATCTTCTATACAGCACCAACCGCAATCCGGATGTTCATGAAAATGGGGGAGGTGTGGCCCAACAAGTATAATTTAAGCTCGCTCCGTATCATCGGATCGGTCGGGGAACCGCTGAACCCTGAGGCATTTGAGTGGTATTATCATGTCATCGGAAAGGACAAAATCCCAATCCTCGACACTTGGTGGCAGACCGAGACTGGTATGCATATGATCACCACGATGATCGGGGAACCCATGCGCCCGGGTTTTGCCGGAAAACCTATCCCCGGTGTTGAAGCCGATGTAGTTGACAAGGAGGGGAATTCTGTCAAACCGGGAACGGGAGGACTTCTGGTCATCAAATCCCCGTGGCCATCCATGCTCAGGACAGTGTGGAAGGACGATGAGCGGTACCGCAAATACTGGGAAACGGTCAAAGGAGTTTACACAGTCGGCGATCTTGCAGTGAAAGGTAAGGACGGGTACATTATGATCCTTGGCCGTTCTGATGACATCATCGTGGTTGCAGGACACAATATCGGCACAGCCGAAGTGGAGAGCTCGCTTGTCTCGCATCATGCAGTTGCAGAATCGGCAGTTATCGGGAAACCCGATGCGATGAAGGGCAACTCTATCAAGGCATTCGTTATCCTGCGGGTAGGTAATTCCCCGAGCGATAAACTCATGAATGATTTGATGTATCACGTGCGCATGACCCTGGGTCCTATAGCAGTACCTCAGGAGATCGAATTTGTCGATAAACTCCCTAAGACCCGGAGCGGTAAGATTATGCGCCGCGTTTTAAAAGCCAAGGAAATGGGTATGGACCCTGGTGACATATCAACGCTGGAAGAATAATCTTAAAATTTTTGAGGAAAAATGAGCGAAATAGTGCAGGAAAAATTATTCGGTATGGAACCGGAAAAAGGACGCTGGATTCTTGTCATCCTTGGCATGATCATCAACCTGTGCTTAGGCTCTATTTATTCATGGAGCGTGTTTGTCGGTCCGCTGACGAATTACTTCACCAAAGATCTGGGCCAGGTTGTCTCCGCCAGCGAAATCCTTTTACCGTTTTCAGTCTTCCTGGCATTCTTTGCAATAGCAATGCCGTTTACCGGTAAGTATATCGAAAAATATGGCCCAAGGAACATAACCATCGTCGGTGGATGTCTGACCGGGCTTGGCTGGTTACTCTCGTCATTTGCCGGCTCTGTCCAGTGGCTCTACCTTTTCTACGGGGTGATTGCCGGTATTGGCGTTGG
>DATMWO010000293.1:0-3690 GCA_035562475.1 Methanoregula sp. | reverse complement strand
GGCCAAAAAGGATCACCTCTCCTTTGGCTGCCTCGAGTGCTTCTCCGATTTTCCCGCCAACGAGCACGATATCACGATCCGGATAGAGGAGGCGTGCGTACCGGAGCCCGATACGACCGGTAGTAAGTACTGCATCGCGGGATGTGGATACGCGTTCCCGCATTGCATCTTCAAGATGATCATCCCATGGTTCGACAAGACCGGTAGTACCGAGCACGGAGATTCCCCCCTCGATACCTACCCGGGAATTAAGAGTATTCCTGGCAATCTCAGCACCACGGGGGATCTGGAGCTTGACCCGGACACCTGAAAGCCCCTGCTGGTCCATTGCTTCCTGTATCGAGGTGAGGATACATTCCAGCGGAGCGGGACTGATAGCCGGTTCTCCTTTCCGGAAGCGGGGAGTATCACGCGAAAACCGCCCGATCCCTACCCCCGGAACAAACCGGATTCCTTCCGGTAACGGTGTTGCTTCTGCGATAAACTCACACTCAGCAGTCACATCATCCGGATAATCTCCGGGAAATTTTTTACAGGAGGCATTCCCGGCTAACGCAAAGACCGGGACAGAGACCACGAGC
The DNA here is from genome assembly GCA_035562475.1 of Methanoregula sp. Lineage (GTDB taxonomy): Archaea > Halobacteriota > Methanomicrobia > Methanomicrobiales > Methanospirillaceae > Methanoregula. The sequence goes on along the minus strand of DATMWO010000293.1, from coordinate 3,109 downwards.
CCGCAGGGGATATGGACCGGAACCGAGGTCACAACCCCGGAGAGGGAAAGAATGGCAGCTTTGCACGCAGCAGCAGCGGTTGTTCCCGTGGTATAGCCGCGCCGGATCACCGTACCCGAGGACGTGAGGACTGCCAGCCCCTCCGCTGCCAGGTGGAGTAAATCAAGGGATGAACACTTCTTCACCCATGCTTCAGGATACTCAAAGCCGGTGACCGGATCTCTCATCAGTGGTGCCTTTCTATAAATATCGTGATGCACTCGTTCATCGCCGCAACTGCTATAGGTGTGCCACCCCGTGTACCTTCCGTTGAAATAGAAGGAACATCTGTCGTGCGCAGCAGTTCCTTTGACTCCGCTGCATTGACAAATCCTACCGGTACCCCAATGATGACAGCCGGGTGAATTCCCGCTTTGATCATTTCACACAGGGACAGGAGTGCTGACGGTGCGTTGCCGATCACGACGATCGATCCTGCAAGTTTTTCCCTGAGGGCAAGCAAACCGGCTGAACTTCGGGTAATTCCTCGTTCCTGTGCGATCCCGGCACCGAAATCAAGGGCACACAGCACTTCGCTTGCGTGCCCTTTTTTCTGGATCCCGACCTGCACCATGCGGATATCGGTAATGATGAGTGCGTTCTGCTCCAGTGCAGCCAGTGCTGCGGCAACAGGATCACGCTGGAATCTCATAAGTTCAGCCATGCCAAAATCACCGACGGCAATAGAGCACCGCTGCCGGACACGGTCTTCGTCATTTGCATTACCGACCATGGTCCGTGCAAGTGTCCGCGATTTTTTCGAGATCTCATAGGCTTCTTTGGTTTCAGCACCGGGATCAATATACGTATTTGTGGTGGTATCCCCGTGGCGTGATAATTCCTTTGACATCGTCACCCATCCTCCATATCCTGCTCTCCTTTCCTCCGATAATTACTGTTGAATGCATGTCTACAGTACTCTCAACCTTTTCTATCTCGGCAAGTGTTGTTACGATCACTTCTTCATCATCACGTAATGCGTTCCTGACGATTGCTATCGGTGTTTCTGCACCAAGATACTTGCGGGCATGTGCTATGGCAAGTGCAAAATTATGCGGTCTTCCCCGGCTCTTCGGGTTGTAGAGCACGACCGGGATCCCCACGGAAAAGACCGCATCAAGCCGCTGCTCAATCACGTCGAGCGGGGTCAACAGGTCCGACAAACTGATGACCGCAAAATCACCGGACAGGGGAGATCCGATCCTGGATGCCGCAGCGTTCGCCGCGGTGACCCCCGGGATAATTTCGACATCGATAGCAGCACCGGAATGCTCGAGGACTTCAAGGACGATGCTTGCCATACCATAGACACCGGCATCTCCTCCGGATACAATGGCAACCGCGTGGGACCGGGCAAGTTCGATAGCCTGTTGTGCACGTTCAACCTCTTTTCCCATCGAGCTCCGGATCACGGTTTTCCCCGAAAGCAGCGGTTCAAGAGGATCAAGATAGAGGGCATTGCCAATCACATAGTCAGCGCAGGCGATTACCCTGAGTGCCCGGGGAGTAATATATTCCCTGCGTCCGGGCCCAAGACCGACTACGGCAAGGCTCCCTTTTTTTGGTTCAGTGTGCGATGGCAACCGTAACTCTCCCATATACTTTCTTGTGCATGACAAGCTGTTTTCTTTTTGCCACGGCAAGGGCAGCTGGCTCGGCAACGCCCAAAAGCCCGATCTTTGTTGCCCGCGACGGGGAGACCGAGCTCTGTGCGTTTATGGTATCATCGTCAAGGAATATCAAGTTGCCAGAGAGGGCAGAGATTGCCTGGAGGAGTCCCTTCTCGCCACTCTTCTTCTGCGTAGTTGCATAGACCAGTACATCGTGTTCTGCCACCTTTGCCTCTTCAAGCGCCTTTTGTATGGCATCGATCACTTCCTTGCTTTTCACCCCTTTGCGGCACCCGACACCTACCGTAAATTCCCCTTTCTTTAAAAGAATGGAAACATCAGAGCCAGCAATGACGATGCCGGGCCCTTTCACGGTAAAAACCGGGACATCCACATCGAGCATAGCGGCATTCACCTTCCGTGTTGACTCCCTGTTCACCACATCACACACGCTTCGTCTGGCTATCCCTTCCACAGAATCCCTGCCTATGGCTTCGGTGGCTGTGGTGATAACCGGCCGGATACCCAGTGCTGACAACTCGTTTGCCAGTTCATTTGCCCCATGGTGACCCCCGATAACCGGGATGGCAAAGGCAAGGTCAGGGCTCACCACGACCACTGCCGGATCATTCCATTTATTATTCATCAGAGGAGCAATCCGGCGTACAACAATTCCCATTGACATGATGGCAACAATCCGCCGTGTGTCCGGAAACAGCTTTGAAAAAATTGTGGGGGTATACACCCGGACATCAGCGCCAAGAAACTTTGCCACCCTTTCTGCTTCACCCATAAACCGGGAGAGTGCGATGACTACCGTATCATTCATGAGTAGAGATATGACCTCGTGTAACCCTTCCTGTGGGGGTCAGCCACACCGCCTACAATCAGGAGTGCTGTGTGTTCGATACCGTCATCCTGCGCCTTTTGTGCAATATCTGCAACAGTTCCCCGTACAATTTTCTGATCCGGCCATGAGGCGTGATACACAACTGCTGCCGGTGTGTCCTGCGGACAATTCAGTTTTTTTGTAATCTCCCCGAGTTTTTCGGTGCCGAGGAAGATGACCATGGTAGAACCAAGGGATGAGAGTTCTGCGATCTGGTCGTGCGTGAGTGTTTTTCCGGCCGGTCGCGTGACAATCAGGGTTTCCGACACTCCGCGAAGGGTAAGCTGGGTTCCCAGTGCAGCTGCTGCAGCAAAAAGTGATGAGACTCCGGGGACGATCTCGACGGTGATCCCCCGTCTCTCCAGTTCTTCAATCTGCTCGACTATCGCGCCATAGAGCGAGGGGTCACCGGAATGGAGCCTGACCACGGTTTTTCCTGTTTTGGCCGGCAGCTCCATTGCTGTGACCAGCTCATCCAGATGCATACCCCAGCTGTCAAGCTTGATTGCTGCTCCGGACTTTTCGATGAGCACAGGATTGACCAGGGATCCGGCATAGATGAGAACCTCTG
>DATMWO010000292.1:0-5557 GCA_035562475.1 Methanoregula sp. | reverse complement strand
CATGTGCATTTCCTCAAAGTTCTATATTTATAATGCGGTTCGATATCATAATAATATTGTTCGATACGTCGACTGGATCTTCACCAAAAAGACGGATAATCCCTTCTTTTCCCTTTCCTCCTGTATCATAGCATACATCGGGAACGCCCTGTTTGCAACAGGATGCAACCCCCCAGTCCATTGAACTGATCCCCGGGGGTTCTGCTGCGGGGTCAAATGACGCGCACTCGAGAAAAAGACTATCTATGATCTTGAGCATATTTCCGGAATAACGCAGTGTCGCCACGCATTGCATATGTGGATCAAATTTCATTACCGTGAGCAGGATTCGCGCGATTTCCTCGTCCGCACCAAAAGCGCAGGGACCGCCGGCAAGTATATTTCCGTGTTCCAGGATTATGCCGCCCTTCACTGCGGCAACACCATTTTTGTCCCGTGCGCCACGTATGGCATACGCCAGCCGGGCCCCATTTTTTGGGATCAGCCGGATATCCATGGATCGTTCGAGCAATGCAGTTGCCGTGGAAAGTTTTTCAAGCACGTCACTGCGCTCACGTCCCGGATCTTTCATATTCATACCAATGATGGACAGGCCTGATATTTAACGTGTCTTCTGCATTCATGTACGGGACAGTCCCTTCGGATATACATATATCCTTTTATGACGAAGATTCCTGCAATGGATGCACGACTCCTTGATGTAATCATTGGCTTGTCTGGTTTTCTCGTCCTGATTGTACTGCTTGCTGTACTTCCTATGGTGATGGTTGCCGGAATAGCCTACCTTACTGCTATTGTGATCTTTATTCTCTTCCTTTCGGGCGCCGGATATCTGGTAAATGAGAAAATAGTATGAATGAAGTGACGGGATTATTTTTGATGGGTGGCCCGCCTATTTATGCATTGAGCAGATATTTCTTTTTCTGCCGGTAATAATTCAATGGATGATTCACATTTTCACAGAGTTTATCCCGGTTAACGCAGAGTCCGGTTGTCTTCATTGCAGCACATGCCGGCGCGGTGTATTCCGTACCTGATCCCCCTCGTCCGGTGATGTGTTCTACCTGGTACATGGTTTTTTCCTGATCAAAATCCGGTGACCTTGCATACATACGGGCTATTCCTGTTACATCCATACCTATGGTATGAATAAACGTGGTGAGGGCGAAGCGGCCGGCATGGGTAAGGTTGGTCCCGGCAGTCAGCGCTAAAACCAGTGCCTGTATGCAGGGAGGAAAAGCACTTTCGTTAATAGCACCGAACTGCTGAAGCATCTGCTCCTGATATACTTTTTTTATCGATGCAACATGGGGAGCTAGTATTTCACAGACAGAAGAGGGCACTTTATGAGGGAGATCATAGCGTATCAGAACGCGGATTCGTTCCCGTAATAATTCATATCGTTCCTCTTTTTTAATCTCAACAAAGCCCCTGGCGACATGACGATTCACGAGCCTGAACCGATCTTCATGGAGGGGAGATACCAGCTCCACATAATCGGCAAGAGGCATCCGGTCCTTGGTAATCTGGATGCCCAGTTCGGTTGCAAGAGCGATGCAGAGGCGGGAATAGCCAGAATCTTCCAGTTTATAATTCTGGTTCCACTCTTCTTCATTCACCAAAAAATAATACCCCCGTTCAGCCTCATACCGGGTCAGTCGGTCGATAAGCTGTTTGTCATTTACACAGGAAACAATAATCCTGGCAAGTGCATATGCGGCAATCTCATCATCAACCGAATCAGAAATCCCCGGGGCAAATATTTTTTTTGGGGACAGGGCGTCCCTGATGCGTTCAATGGCACGGGAGATTAATACCTCTCCCCGGGGGTCTTTCAGGAGCGAATCGAGCGTGGAGAATCTTGCCTTGATATGGTCCTGGGCTTTTTTTAAAAAGGGAAAATGGGAAAGTTCCTTTGCTGATGGCACAACATCCATCAGTCAGCCTCTATCCGGGGTGCGAGGAGATACTCGACATGCCCGTTACCACCGGCAATAATAAAGGAAAACCTGACCGGATGATCAATACCCAGATAAATCTCGATCTCTGCAGCTTTACTCATGACCTTACTCATATCTTTTAAATAATCAAGTGAAAAGAGCGATCGGGCTTCAATGGGAGTGAGTGATTTCAGTTCGTCTTTGCCAAACTCGCGCCGGATTGTGTCAGTATCTCCTTCAGCAATAAGATAAAAGGTATGATCCTTTGGGTTGATGCCAAGCGCAATTTTATCCGAGATCACTGCGGCTGCTTTCATGGCATTGTTGAAATCATCACCGGTAATGACAATTTTGCCCGGGAGGCTGATAGTTGGAGGATTGGGGTCCTTCCTGATCGTGTTTGTATCCAGGAGGGTGATGGAATAATGGTACCCGTGGGCTGATACGGACATTTTCTGGGCGTTATCGGCAAGTTCAAGGCTGATGAGATCGCCCTTTCCTGCCATGCCGAAAATATTTTTCATCTTGGAAATGTCAATGCCCAGCTGGCTTTTTGTCGCTTTGAAAGAATCAAATGCTTCTTTTTTCAATTCGATTCCGATCATTGCCACATTAGCCGTGTCAACCGCTCTTGTTGAGATTCCATTTTCATCTGTATGCAGACGGCACTCAGGGACGAGAGCCGAAATTGCATCGATAAATTCCCTGAACATATCTGCATCAATCGTTGCCTTTAACATCGCTTTTCTCACTTCTCCTTTTTGACCGTCTTTTAAAACAACCCTTGTTTGCCTTTCCCCTGGGATAACGATTTTTTGGGTCGAATAATTTACGGCTCAACCGTTCTACGTTACGTTATTTATTACTCCATAATAATTTAACTCTAGTCTTTTTGTTTTACTGCTGATTCATTCCCGGATGTGCCTTGTCCCGTTTGGGTTGAATAATCCCCCTTGAAAAGGGGTCATAGTGTGAAAAAAATCCTGGCTAAATGAAGTAATAATAGCCCAAACCCGCTATACAGACTGAACAAAACATGATTACCAGAACAATATTGATGGTGTGTTCCTTCCGGGTCATTGCCGACCACTCACGTTTCTGTTTTTTCGCAATAAATCCGATGACAAGACCGATTCCCGTTCCGGCCAGGGTTCCGAATGCCACCATCATCAGTATCTCAAATGTATCCGCATACATGCAGGTTCACTCCTCCCGGTTGCCAATTCATCCATATAAAACATCAGGTATTCGCTTTATAAACGGTATCTTTCTTTTTATCAACAAGAGATCATGGAAAATAATCCCCTTTCACTATTCTCTCGGCAAATACCCAGAATAATGCGGATAAAACCAGATAACCTGAAAAGGGGATCGTATCCTTAATAGATGCAGTAATCTCACCGTATGCTGACACGCACGACATGAAAACAAGGCACCCGATTAGTATGAGAATAGCGGGTTGAGTCCGGCAGTGAGTGTTCATATGCAGTGGTTATGTGTATGATCAATGGTCGTTTGGTTCTTACGGGTCGACGGGAATATTATAGGTCTCTGCACAAAGTCAGGTCTCATCCTTTCATCAGGTTTTTACCCTGAAACTTCTATGTGCCCTTCGAATGAAGCAGTAAGTCTGTGCGTGAGGTCATGAACCAGTTTCCCACGACTACCGATACCTCACCCGGGAAAGAACGATTCATGAATTCCCTATTTCATGATGATATCCAGCAATCCACCTTCATTAATTATTTTTATGGCTTGTTCTGGATCTCTGTGCTCTCCCCAGGTGTCAGGACTTTTACCCTTATATCGGTTGTGCGCTCAATTGCATTCTTGAACTGGAGAGGATCTGCACTAATCTTGTCCCATGTGTTATAATGAATGGGTATCACTGTTTTGGCACCAATAAAGTTCGCTGCCATCATCGCTTCTGCGGCACCCATCGTGTAACGCCCGCCAATCGGGAGCAGTGCGACATCGGGATGATAGAGCTCTCCGATCAGCTTCATATCGGAAAATAATGCCGTATCACCGGCGTGGTATATCTTCACTCCGTCCATCCCGATTACGAAACCTGCCGCAGTACCGCCATAGCAGCCGATACCAGCTTCCTCTATCCACGAAGAATGTATGGCTGGAGTCATCGTAAATGAAACATCGTCAACAATTGCGGTTCCCCCGATATTCATACCTTCGACAGTCAAACCCTTTGTCTTGAGGTACTTTGCGATCTCGGTAATAGCGATGGTTTTTTTACCGAGCGCTACTGTTTCACCCAAATGATCTTCGTGCCCGTGAGTGACGGCAACAATATCCGGGTCAGTGCCAAGAATGCTACCACCCTCAATAAAGGGATCGATAAGGATCTTTTTTGATCCGGAAAGAAGTACACATGCATGCCCGAGCCAGGTAAGTTGCATATATGCAGATATCCTTCTGCGGGCTTGAAATTTACCATCCTGATGCCGAATACTGTAGCTCGGGAGCGCAGGTTCACTAAAAAAATGAGTCAGATGCACATAAGGGGTAACCCCTTACATTACATCAACCAGTTCAGCTTCTGTGATGTCGATGGAATCCCCAAGACTATCCGCAGTTGCGCTTCGGGTCATCTGCTCGGATAGATCCCTGTCTTCCATTACGTCCCGGACCCTGTTGATATAAGGGTCAATAGTGGGATCTTCCTGCTCCTCAATCACGTGCCGGTATTCGCGGAGTGTCGAAGGACTGATACCAAGTTCCTCTGAAACCTCTTTCATGGTCTTACCGGACTCGATCAGTTTTTCCATCTTCACTTTATCAAAAGGCATCTTGAAATCAAGTTCACGGAAGAGCTTGAGCCTGACTCGTGCACGTGCAACGGTCTTGCTGAGTTTCTCATCACCGAGCTGGCGGGCAATTTCAGTATCATTCTTACCCGCGTAAAACAAGGTGACAAGTTTTGCAAGCTGGATCGGTTTTAAGGATGTTTTGAAAATTCCCTGTTCTGTGATCTCTCTCATTACGAGAGCAACTTCACGTTCGATCGCGTCACTGTCTCTCAAAGTACCATGAATATTCTTCATCGGCTCGACAATCTTCGTCTTACCGGAGAGGGTACTGAATAGTTTTAGAAGCTGTACCTTGCGTTTGTCTTCGGTCATTGCATACCCCGTCATGGGATTAGGATATACAATACTTCGCCTTCTATTTAATGTTATCTTTAAGCAGTGTTTGACCAAAAGACCTTTAAATGATGCAGGATCAAATCTGCTACGGGGTAATTCGTACAATACAATGTTTTAAAAAACTATTGAAGCAGATCTGAAGATGGTCCGTTAAGGCATGTGATCTCATTATTTTTAATAAATTCAGCTAAAATTTTCCTGATAAGGCGATAGGGTCCTTTTTCGTATGCTGTCAGACTGATAATGTGATAATTGTTGTCCACGGGATCTGGTTCCTCTTTATATTCTTTGACGGAATATGATGGATTTTGGCTAAGAACCGCGGATAAGATGCGGGATTTTAGCTGCCTGTCGTTTTTTACCCGGAATACAAAATAGCTCATGTTTACGCCTCTGTGTAATTGTCTGATACTGAAACAATAATTCTATCTTTTTTAGTAAAGAGTGCATTTT
>DATMWO010000291.1:0-4423 GCA_035562475.1 Methanoregula sp. | reverse complement strand
TTTTTTCGATTATTTATAGGTAAAATAAAAAAGGGATTATCCACAACTCAGCCTATTTTGCTTTCCTCTTTGCTTTCATGAGATGAATATCGAGCACACCGTTTTTACACGTCGATTTCGCTCCTTTTTGAGTAACCCTTGTGGGAAGTGGGATTTCACGGCGGATAGAACACAATCGCTGTTCAGTCATGCAATACCCCTCCTCTTCCACGGTTTTTACTTCGTGTCGATCACAGGAAATCTTTAAAGTTGTTTCATTGACAAGGCCACACGAAAATACCGCATCATTCATACCGGGGATCAGGTTAACCGTCACCATTACTTCATCATAAAGCTCGGTCACTTCCGCATCAAGGATGGGCGGATACCGGTTCACAGGATCGGTTGTTTCTCCTGCAGGCAACAGTGGTGAATCAACTGGTTCAAGAACAAGCTGGAACAGGTAGTCCATGGATGCTCTCAGGTCATCGAGTTCATCATAGATTGATCTTCGATAATGTCGTACCATTTGTCTACCTCCTCTTTTGTTTTGTTGCCCAGGTGCTGATCCACCTGGTTACAAGGACGATTGTTGTAGTTCTCAATATAGGTATCGGTACGTATTACATGATGAGGGGGGAGATGATATGAAATTCCATAGCACCTGTTGAAAATTTGAAAAAACTTTGAAAAAACCCTGAATTACGAAATAAATAGTGCAGGAACCGGTATCATGTCACTGAGATGAAAACCTGGTAAGAATATACTGCGTCAGGACCTTTCCGGTAAGGCTCCTTGTTGACGCATCAACTCTGATAAAGAACAGTTCTTCATTACCGATACTGACAAAGACCGGCTTATCTGAAGGTGTGATGTGTACATGGCAGAGGGTTCTCCCGGAAAGGGAAGGGAATGACAGGTGAATGAAGCTGCTTGCCGTGTTAAAAATCTCCGGCAGATATTTCTGGATAACCGAGTCTACAATCATTCTCCGGTACCCGTCAGGATTCCGATCCTTTTCCTGCAGTTTGCGATAGTCCTCCTCAATCCCAACTGCCTGAATCGAATTTTTTTTCCTGTCTTCCTGTATACCGATAATGAGGTCTCCCCCGTCAGTATTTAAAAAACCGGCAATCGAACGTGCGATGATGAACTTTGAAGCATTATTCCGGTATTTCCGTATTTCGGAGGATTCCGTGGCCAGGATTTCCTCCTTGGTGAGATCCGCACTCCACAATGCCAGCAGTTTGAATTCTATGTGATCGTTCTCTCCGGTCTTAATCATGGTCCGGATCGATTCGGCATCATCCTCAGGCAGTGCAGGTGTTGGGGTCTCCCGGTGCTTCAGGACAATTGCGGCTGCGGCCGCAATGACGACAAAGAGCAGGGCCTGGAAGAGTATCCCTGCCACCGCATAAAGTTCCGGAACGGCAAAAAAAGCGGCAACAAACGCGTAGGCAACTCCACAGCAACAGGCAACATACATGCTGCGGTCAGGATAGAAATACGCGGTGTAGATGATGGGGATGTAAAAGAGCTGGGGGACGATCGTTCCATAACCCGCTGACATTGAGACGTAGGCAATCCCGATAATCGAAACGATGAACGCTACAATCACCCAGAATCTTACAAGATCGGTATGCGAAACCTGTACCTGCAGCGGGTTTATGTATCCTGTCATGCCGGATGACGGGTTCATGGAATATGTTGCATTTGGCTGGAGTGTTATAAGATAGTATCTGTATCATTTCATGATGACCGTGTATTTTTTGTTCCTGTCAGGAGTGAAGATACAGGATCCATATCCTAAAAAAAGGGACGTAAATTCAGCAAAAAAGGGGTACTGAATGACGAGGGGGACATTCGTGAGCGTCCCCAAAGAGAGGATAGAAGAGTGCCCAAAAATTTCGAAAAAATTATCCTTTTAATAATCCGGAAAGCCGGTTTATTATTAATAATCAGGCAAGTCCTTCTGGGTCTGACTTATCGCAATTATTTCCCCGGTATTTTCCAAAAGACCACCAAGATACTGTTGTACCCAGGGTTCATTCTCATATTCCCCGAACGGACGGTATGACCCTTGTACCGAACTATTTTCTTTTTCAAATCGCAACAACCCTATGGGTGCTCCCCCCCTTTTTACTAGCGTATTCAGGTCTTCAAGCGGACGACTGCCGGAACTGAATACAAACTTTGTCTCGTTTTCAAACCCGACCGCAATTGCGACGAGCCAGGCTTTTTTTGCTTCTTCTTTCATCTCCGTTATCAAATCGGCAGTTTTTCTCATATTCCCCGCAAATACATGAATGCAGTTATCACATAAATAATTCGTTAAAAATCATGAAACAAGAGGATGGACACGCGGGAGGGATGTATCCTTTTTAAGTTCTGGAGAATTCCTTTCACGCAGAGAGAAAATTCTAAGCAGCGGTGATGATGGAGGGGACCGTGCCTGACCACCTATACCGCTCCGTGCGCTGAAAACGATGATGATGTATTACCTGGGGGCAATCGCATATGGGGGGAACCACAGCGGCACAGGTGAAAGATCCCTGAGCGTTCAGATTGTGATTGAGCGTGTCTCCAGAACCCCTTTTGCTGTACGAGGTGAGGAGGAGCAGATGTTTCCAGCGTCATTGTATCACCAACGGATTTCACTGGAAGACAATATATTCCAGACCTATTGCAACGATGAATACGAATATGCCCACCAGAGCGACAGGAAACGTGTAATTCCTCACAACGGTTCTGAGATCATCACCGGTAGTACGCTGGACGAGCCAGAAGTAAGGGTCAGTCACATAGGAAACGATACACGACCCGGCACTGATAAGAAGGATAAGGGGGATCGGGTGAATTGCACCGACAACCGCTGAACCGGCGAGCACTTCAGCAGTTACTACCGCCGTTACGACCCGCGACCCCTGTGCGGTTTCAATCAGCGCCGCAAAAAGGAACGGTACAAGGATAATAGGAATGAAGAGGGTGAGTTCTCCAAGTGCAGCCTGTGCAAAACCGCTTTTAACAATGACAAATCCGAGTGCCCCGGCCCCGCAGATATCAAAGATGATGATCCCTGCATGTTTAGCTCCCTGTGACAGTCCCTGAAAACGGGCCGTCTGCGGTGCAAGGACAAGAGCCGTAACTGCTCCGGTGAGCATAATAAAATTGATCATGCTCATGTGCGACAGGTTGAGGATGAAGAGCGCAATCGGGATGGATGCAAAGATTGCAATGAAGGGAGCCCATGCCCGCCAGTGGACCGGACCTTGTGAACCTGCAATTGCCGCTGAGTCCAGGCTGTTTTCCTGTGTTTCCGTTGTACCTGCCTGCATACCTTCAGCACACCACCACCGGAAGAAGACAAGAATTCCCGCTAATGTCACAAGAGAGAGGGGCAGGGTTATTGCATCGAACACCAGGGGGCTCATCCCTTCGGAGAATGCATCGAACAGGGGTATGACAACAGGAGTTGGGTAGATCAATGCATAGGAAATGATACTCCCGACAGCGGCAAGGTACAGGAGGATGGTGCGCTTTTTTGGATCTGTTTCAAGACTGTCGAGGATGGGATTGAGCAGGATATAAGCCGTGATGCAGCAGGTGATGGGCACTGCCAGTAAATATCCCGATACTCCTGCAATTACCGGAGGATTCTGCACAACTCGCCGGATATCTCCAACCATCTCTTCTATCTGGTGCTGTTCCTGGAGGAGTTTTGCGATAACAGCCCCGCAGAGGATGATAATCCCGAATGCTGAAAAGACGTTTCCGATACCTGCTGCAATCCCGACTAATGTCGCGTCCAGGGTCAGCCCGGCGAGGAGACCAAAAAGAACCGAACCCCCGATCAGCGTGAAGAACGGTGAAATCCTGTACCGGATGCTGACCAGCGTTATGAGCGCGAGTGTAATGACAAACGCGACGAGGGGATCCATGAATAATATACCTCCACTCTGGTAAAAATACGCTTGGGAACTATTCAAGGAGGGGTGTTGTCTCCGTGCTCAGGAAAAAAACCGCGGCAATGACGCGATGGATAACAAGGATAATTCCATGATCCTACCCCAAAGAAGCGGCGGGGAAGGCAAGTGGGCAGACTAAAATGATGGCGCTCCCGGCGCTGTGGCCCTCCCACTCTGCGATAGAACCGATAATCGCTATTCTATCAGAAAATCCAGGTATCAAAAAAATGAATCCCTTGTTCTGTCTTGAATTCCGGAACATATTTTTTTTCATTTTTACATCATAAATCATTTCAATTTTAGGGGTTTAATCAGGACTTTTCCCTTTATTTTTTTTGCGAGGCGATGATAAGGTAGTGATAGGGGCCGGCATCTGAAACTGAGGTTATGGCAAATCCTGCCGATTCAATCAGATGGCGTGCTTTGTCAATCGAGAACCTCTTCTGTTGAGGCGGACCAAATTCCATAGGCTCATCTTT
>DATMWO010000290.1:0-4622 GCA_035562475.1 Methanoregula sp. | reverse complement strand
TCGTAGTACAGACCATGGACTTCGATTAATTTTTCCTTAAGGGCTGTTTTTATCAGGGGGTAGGTCTTGAGATGCTCAATCTGGAGGCGCACATTCTCCTGTTCGATCATTCGTGAGCGCTTTTTGGTCTCTTCCGGCGTGGTGGGTTTCTTGATTTTGCTGTCCACCCTGTTTTTTGCCTCAATGGCGTTATTCAGCCAGAGAGGGATGTAGACATCGTCCAGTTCCTTGTCGAGTGCTTTTATTGCACCGCAGTCGGAATGACCGCAGATAACTATGTCCTTAACCTTGAGATGCTTGATTGCGTACTCCAGTACCGTAGCAAAATTCCAGTCATGGATCGGGGCGACATTGCCAATATTCCGCTGAACGAACAGGTGTCCCGGTTTCATCTGGGTTATATGCCCGGTCTGGAGGCGTGAATCCGAACACCCGATCCAGAGAACCGGCGGGCTCTGTCCTTTCGTGAGTTCCTGATAATGATCAAAATTCTGTTTGAATACCGTTTCACGGAATTTTTTATTTCCCTCGAGTAACTGGTCGATCATGAAAATATTCTCCTGTGTAATAATTACTTTAACATCCTTGGAACGAGGCTTATGCCTTAATTCTTGCTTGAGCTGCAGATCTATTAACCTTTCGAAATTATACCAGGAAAGACTGCCTGTCCACCAAAGGGAAACAGAGTAACAGACTGATGGATCCAAACGGAAAAAACACGGCAACTCTTCCGACGCCCATAAAACCCTTCAGCGCCAACCATATGCCAATGGACACCATCGACTCCTATTTCCCGTATGCTGACTATCGCCCGGGCCAGCGTCACATGCTTGAGGTTGCGGCACAATGTGCCCGGGAGGGCGGGATCACCCTGATCGATGCCCCGACCGGGAGTGGAAAGTCGAGTGTTGTCGCTTCCCTTCTTGCTGAACGGAAAGGAAGGAAGGTCGTAATCGCAGTGCGCACGGTGAGCCAGCTTACCACCTTTATCCGCGAGCTTGAACTGGTAAGGAAAAAACAACCAAAACTTAAAACCGTGTATCTTGTCGGGAAGGCAAGTATGTGCCCCCTTGGTGGTGAAGGGGATGTATACCGCAGGTGCGAGGGAGTGAAGGCATTTTCTTCATCGCTCATGCGGGATCGGGCGGAGAAAGGGGCACTTATACCCTCAAAAGATCCTTTCATCACCCAGCAGATACGGCGTATGGACAGGGACCATCCGCTCATCTGTCCCTATTACATCAACAGTAAGATGTTCGTGCAGGGTGATACCGTTGGTGTCAAGATGGTGCCTTCGACCGCACTGCGTACCAAAGCCGACAGGGTGATAGACCACCCGGTCAGCCCCCGGGAACTTCGGGAATTCTGCGGGGAGGTCTGCCCCTATGAGTTAATGATGCACGCTGCCAGGAATACCGATGTTATCATCCTTAACTATCACCACCTTTTTAACCGGGACATCCGGGAGCAACTCTACGCCAGCCTTGGTGTCGAACCCCATGACATTTTACTCCTGATTGATGAGGCGCATAACTGCGGTGACGTTATAACCAGTATCGAGAGCGTGACGCTGGAAGAACGCGATCTCGAACAGGCATCACGGGAGCTCTCCGGTATGCGCAAACGCTACAAAGGTGCAGATGCTGTCCAGCATGTCCTGCCCCGGCTCACTGAATTTATCCGTGGGCTGGGTAACTCCGGGGAGGTCGAGGACTGGTTCGATCCTTCCATCTTTGACCGGATGGTAGTGCGGGAATCCCTCTATAAGAACATGGAAGAGATCGTTGACGACCTGATCGGGCTTGCCGGGTCTATACGGGAAAAGAACCTGAAAGCTGGGGAGTATCGGGAAACTGCGATTGAAAGGCTGACAGAATTTTTATTCCGGCTCTCGCAGTCAGCAACGGATCCTGCCTTTCTCACGATATACCGGAAAGAAGCGGACGGTATCACTCTTGAAGTGCGCAATATCGATCCTGCTGTACCGCTTCAGGAAATCTGCGCAGCACATGCCTGCTGTATCCTTATCTCGGGTACCCTTTCACCCGTCGACAGTTTCGCCCGTTATTACTTCGGCGACACCATGATAAAAACACTGACCCTGCCCAACGCATTCCCGAAAGAAAACCGTCTGGTCTGTTGTTCAAACGACATAACGACCGCCTTTTCAATGCGGCAGAACAGGGAGAACAATACACGGATCGGGGATTACATCCAGGCATTCTGTTCACTGAAAGGGAACCGTGCGATTTATTTTCCCAGTTACCAGATTCTCGAAACATATGCAGGTCTCACTGTCCCGAATATGGGGGGAAGAAAGATCTTTATCGAGCCACGGGATGCAGCTGATGCAGGGGCAGCACTCTCGACCTTCCTGTCACTGCCTGCACACGGTGAGTCGGGAGTCTTATTTGCAGTCTGCGGCGGAAAATGGAGTGAAGGACTTGATTATCGTGGTGAAATGCTGAATGGTGCAATGGTAATCGGGTTGCCACTTGCCCCCTTCAACCGTGTGCGCAAGATGATGATAGAATATTTCAGGCACAAGTTCGGGGAAGAAGGTGAATTTCTCTGTTACACGCTGCCTGCGATCAATCGTTCCCTCCAGGCACTGGGGAGAGTGCTGCGCACTCCTGAAGACCGGGGTGTACTTGTGCTGGGAGAGAAAAGGTTCCTGGAAAAACGGGTATACAATGCACTCCCTGTATGGATCCAGAAAGAGATGATGGTGTGCGATGCAGCACGGTTCCGGGAGATGATTTTAGGGTGGAAATCGTAGGGGGTGCATGCCGGTTCGGGCTCTGGTTCGTCCACGTATGGTGGAGCGGAACGACCGTTCACCGTGTCAGGTTTGCAAAAACAGGTATATTGGGGGAAGTGCCCGGTCTGCTACGGCAATACTGCTCCGGGCAGGTTACCAGTCTGTTACCGCTTGACAGTATAGCCATACATGACGATACTGTCTACGGCAGGATATACCGGGCGGTTCAACAGGTACCCTATGGGACCACATCAACATACGGCGAGATTGCAGAAAGGGTCGGGACATCACCCCGCGTAGTCGGGCAGGCGATGGCACGCAATCCCACACCCCTTGTCATTCCCTGCCACCGTATCCTGGCAGCTCATGATATCGGAGGATTCTCTCCATCCATCGACATCAAGGAGGCATTGCTTGCTATGGAAAAGAAAGGATTACGAAAGGTGGAGAAATGACAAAACCAGCACACAGGTCGTTACCTCTCAAGGGTTTTCCTGCCCACAACGGAGCAGTACACGTGACATTGGTATGAATGGAGCACAGCAGTGAGATCAGCAGTCGTACTGGTTGGGGGTGAGGCACGGCGTGCAAACGGGAAGGAAAAGTATTTTTTCATGTACCAGGGCAGGACATTTATCGAGCGCCTGGTTGATTCTCTTGAAGAAGTGGTCGATGAAATTATTCTGGTTGCAAAGAGCCCTGAACAGTGCAGACGGTTCCACAGGATCAGGGGAATACGATGCATTACCGACATCCGCGTGGGTATCGGTCCTATCGGGGGGCTTCATGCCGGCTCCCTTGCTGCACGGGGAGAGTTCATCTTCGTCTCTGCCTGTGACATGCCCTGCATAAATCCGGCGGTAATCACGCACTTGTTTGACAGTATTGACAACCATGATGCGGTTATACCCCGATGGAATCCGGATATGCTCGAACCCCTGCATGCCGTCTACCGGAGAACAGCCCTTCTCACCTACCTTGAAAGTCATGATTCGCTATCGCTCCGCGCAATGGTCAGGAGTCTTTCTGCCCTGTACGTCCCCGTAGATGAATTAAAGATTATCGACCCATCTCTCAAAACATTTACCAACATCAACAAGCTGGAAGACTTAGAGCGAATCAACACACGGGATCCGGAATCAGAGACATCAGACCCTTTTTGAAAAAACCTAATAAGCAAGTTCAGGCTTCTGTGGCAACTTACCACAGCGTATATAAATATATGGAATGAGATCAATACCTGTTACTATACCAGATTCCACCATTCATCAGGCTGGGAATTCGGCAGGGGACCGTCAGTGGAGCATTTATCGGTAGAAAACAGGGAAGTGCTGCGACTGTTCATTGTCATTGCAGCAACAATCGGTGCCGTCCTCACTACCATTTTTTCTCTCCTGAACGGCATTTTTTATGTTTTCCCTCTCCACTTCATCCTGCCGATCATCCTTGTTGTCTATTTTTACCCGGAACGGGGAGTTCTCTTCTCTCTGGGATTAGGACTGATGTATATCAGTTTAATTTACCTTTTAGGCAATTCAGATCCAACCCAGATCGCTATTGCCACAGCATGGTTTGCAATCTTTATTACAATCGGCGTTGTGGCATCATCCTATGCCATCAGGCTGCGTGAAGAACGGACCCGCGTGCGGAAAATCCTTGACAATTCCCAGGATGGTATTTTCTGTTTTGATCTTAAGGACCTGCGGATTCGTGAGATCAACGCGAAATGCGCCCAATGGCTGAAGTATAATCAAGAGGATCTTATCGGCAAGGAAATCTCAGTCATCTTGACCGACAGGGAAGAACAGAAACAGTTCGTCGACGATGTAAATCAGGAATTAAAACACGTACAGAAACATGG
>DATMWO010000289.1:0-2316 GCA_035562475.1 Methanoregula sp. | reverse complement strand
GTTTATCACAAAATGAATGATTATTAATTAGGTCATTGGGTAACCTCGTCCCATGGATTGAAAAATCAAAATCAAATTATCAGAAATGCTCTAAAATTCTATCAGGTGAATAACAAAAAAGAGGGGCAATTATTTTTTATTCACAGTTCCCGACAAGGGATATGGTGTGCCCCTGATGGCTGATCGGAACTATGTCTGGCCTACCTCTTTCGCTGCAGGTTTGGGGGGTTTAACATACGTGATCTGTATTATTTCAACAGACTTGGTAACCGCTGGCGCGGTATACTGGGTATCCATAGAGAGACACTTTGCCGGACAGGTATCGACACATGAGTTGCAGACAACACAACGAAAACGGTCGATCTGCCAGGTCTTTGCCTCTTTTTCGAGCAGGATTGCCTGCGATGGACATTTCTTCATGCATATCCCACAGGAGATGCACCGGCTTCCATCATTCATTACATGACCCCGGGTAAGGACAGTCTTCTTTGCTGGCTGAGCAGGATAGAGGATCGTAGCCGGCCTGCTCATTAGCGTTTTTATTGCCGTTTTAGTCATCTCGAAAAATGCCATCTGTATCACCGCTCCGTGCAACTGATACAGGGATCAATGGACAGGACAATTACCGGGACATCGGCAAGCTCGCATCCCTGTAACATCTTGATCAGCGGGGGGATATTGGTCAGGGTTGGGGTGCGGATCCGGGACCTCACAAGGAACTTGGTGCCATTGCCCTTGAGATAGTGGACCAGCTCTCCCCGGGGCTGTTCAGCCCGCATAAAATACTCCCCGTTTGGCATTCCTGTTACCTTGACCTCAATCGGCCCATCAGGAATCTTTTTTACTGCCTGCCGGATGAGATCGGTTGAGGTAAAGAGCTCTTTTGCCCGGACAGCGCAGCGGGAGTAGCAGTCCCCGCAGCTGTCCGTGACTACCTGAACATTGAGGCGGTCATAGGCACCATACCCGCTCTTCCTCATATCGATAGCTACACCACTCCCGCGAGCCGTTGGGCCTACCGCACCAAGATGGTACGCGTCTTCCCTTGAGATGATACCGACATTCCTGAGCCGGTGCCGGATCGAGTCGTCGTGCAGGAATACTGTCGTCAGCTCATTCATTTCGCGGTCGAGAACATCCAGATCCTTTACCATCTGATCCAGCTTCTCGTTGCTGATGTCCCGCCTTACACCACCGATCTTGCTTGAGCCCTGGATAACCCTGCCACCGGTGGTCTCTTCCATGAAGTCAAGAACACGCTCGCGCGTCTTCCAGGCTCCCATGAACAGGTTCTCAAATCCGAAAGAATCAGCAAAGAGCCCCAGCCAGAGGAGGTGGGAATGCAACCGGGAGAATTCCGACCAGATCACCCGAAGGTACTGAGCCCGCTCAGGAACGTCGATGTTCATGATTTGCTCGATACCTTGGCAGAACGTTGCCCCATGGATGAAACTGCAAATACCGCAGGTCCGTTCAGCAATATAGACGTAATCGGTAAATTCCCGCTTCTCCACGAGTTTCTCGAAGCCCCGGTGGATATATCCAATCGACGGAATAGCATCCACGACCTTCTCATCTTCAAGGACAAGGTCAAGGTGGATTGGCTCCGGGAGTACCGGGTGCTGCGGCCCGAAGGGGACGATGATCTGCTTTGTCATGGCTTATCCCCCTTGGTGCCGGTCACCGGCGGCTGGCTGAACGGGAACTTCACCGCTGTCCGGATCAGGGTACCCTTGAAATCAATGTTCATGCCCCGTACCTGGATGCCGAAGAGGTCGTGCATCTCGTTCTCGTAGATGAACGAGTTCCAGTACATACCGGAGATGCTCGGGACCTCTGTATCGCCCGAGATGGAGATCCGGATATTTTCGAAATGGTAGTCCTTGTCAAAGGAGTAGTTGATCTCATAGAGGTCGCCGGCCTTGGTGCAGCCTATCTGGACGAGCCGGTAACCCTCGTTCAGGAACCGCTCCACGCTGCCGATCAGCTTCCCGATATCGATACTGGTGGTTGTCTGTTTTTCAAGAGTCATACGGCCTCACCCGCCTTGCTTTTTCCCGAACTGCTTTTTTCAAGCATCTTTGTCCGCTTCTGTTCGAGGATTCCCAGTGCCGTAACCACACCATCGATGATCGATTCCGGCCGGGCTGCACACCCGGGCACGTACACGTCAACCGGGATGATCTTATCGATCCCGCCGGAAACGTTGTAGCACTCCCGGAAAATGCCCCCCGTTGCGGCACAGATACCGATTGCGATAACAACTTTAGGCTCCGGTATCTGGTCGTACACATTTTTCAGGGGCACCTTGTTCTG
>DATMWO010000288.1:0-4653 GCA_035562475.1 Methanoregula sp. | reverse complement strand
ACATAAGCCATTGAAGCTGCCGCAAAGAATCCCGCCCCGACTCCTTCCAAAAGACGGATGGCAATCACGGGAATCGGGGCTGTCAGAACCGACAAAAGGAGCCCGCTTATAACCGTAATCACAAGCCCGGAGCGCAGGATTGGAACACGACCATACCGGTCTGACAGGATACCTGCCGGGAGTGTGGCTGCAAATGCTCCGAGAAAATATGCGGAATAGATGATTCCCTGAAGGGCAGATCCCTCAGCATAGGCCGGAAGCACCGGAACAATGGCATTGGAGAGTGCCATCACGGCAAAAATGCCAAAAAAGATGGACAGACGTGTCCTCATGGATACCGTCAGACCATTCTGTACGTTTCAAGATTCATCGGCGAGTGTGTCTCGATATGATACCGTTTGTATATGGAACTGGCGAGGTCGATGGTGTTATTCTCATCGCCATGGATGCAGAAGATCTTCTCGGGACGTGGCTGTATCTGACCGATATAGTTCATCAGCTGCCGGCGATCGGAGTGACCGGAAAAACCGTCAATAGTAACGATCTCAAGGTTGATGGTAATGGTACCTCTGCGCCCCATCGGCACCTCACGCCATCCTTTCTGGATACGCCGCCCATAGGTGCCATCTGCCTGGTACCCCACAGAGACCAGAGCATTCTTCTCGTCCTGTGCAAGGTTCTGGAGGTACTCCATTACCGGTCCGCCATTGAGCATACCGCTGGTAGAAATTATCACGCACGGATCGCCGTTCATCACTTTTTCACGCAGTTCCTGGCTGTCGACCTGCTGGAAACATTCGGCGAGGAACGGGTTCATGCCTTCACGGAAGATCAGGTTGCGGAGTTCGGTATTCAGGTATTCGGGATACGTGGTGTGGATTGCTGTTGCCTCACGGATCATCCCGTCAAGATAGATCTTCCCTTTCGGGATTTTATCAAGACGCATCCCTTCTTCAAGGGCAAGCATAACCTCCTGGGATCGCCCGACAGAGAACGCAGGGATGATTACCTTGCCGCCACGGGAAAGTACGGTATTGATAGTCTCGTATAACTTCGCCTCTGCATCCGAACGGGCAGGCTGGAAATCATTTGAGCCCCCATAGGTGCTCTCCATAAAGAGCGCTTCAAGCCGGGGGAACTGGTTGATTGCCGGATTGAAAAGGCGGCTCTTGCTGTAGTTGAAATCGCCGGTAAATGCGATATTGTACAAACCGTCACCGACATGAAAGTGGGCAATAGCTGAGCCCAGGATATGACCGGCATTGTGAAAGGTGAGTTTGATATCGGGGGCAATATCCGTTACGCTTCCATAATTAAGCGTGATAGAATGCCGGATATAGGTCTTGACCTCATTGGAGGAGTAGGGAACTTTCCGGTCTTCCTTGTGGATCACGTCGAGGTAATCGAGCTGGAGCATGGCCGAGAGGTCACGGGTTGGCGGTGTCGAATAGACCGGGCCTTCGTAACCGTATTTGTAGAGAAGAGGAATAAGTGCACAGTGGTCAAGGTGAGCATGGGTCAGCACAACGGCATCGAGCTGGGCAAGGGGATGAATCTCGGGGACATAGAGATAGGGAGTACCGTTTGAGTTGTCCGGTTTTTCCCCGCAGTCAATCAGTACACGGCTGTGAGGGGTAGTAAGCAGGAATGCAGCCCGCCCGACTTCACGGCAGCACCCGAGCATGGTAACCCTGACCCACTGGTCCTTTTTTACCGTGTCCTTGCTGGTATCGTCTTTTCCCGGTATATCCCGGTGTATCCGTCTGCCGATTGTACGGAGGAACTGCTTGCGTTCCTCATTTACGGAGCGCAGGTACTGCCTGACCTGTTTGACGGTCGAACTTTCGATAGGAGGTGTCCGGACAACTTTGGGAGTCCAGCCAATATGTTTGGTGATCTCCCGTAACGTAGCACCGTTTTTACCTATGACAACACCGGGTTTTTCCGCCTCTATAAGGACTTCGCCGGTATCTGCGTCAAAAAAGATGTCGGTAATACCGGCGGTGTCCGGTACTACGGACTTGATTTCATTGTATGCCTTTTCCGGATCTTCGAGTATCGTAGGCCGGACCACAATCCGCTTCCGCAGATCGCGGGCGAGAATCTTGATTAAGTCAGCCTCATCGGCAAACCGTTTCGGGTCGTCCGTGTAGATGACAAGCTCGGGTCCTTCGAATTCAACCTGCGTAACCGTAATGCCGCTCGGCACTTTTTCATTAATCTTGTCTTTAAGCTCTTTGAGCCGTTCTTCAATCAGCATAAAAAAGTCATCCTAATAAAAAAAGATCATGCGGGAGATTTGGCAAGATACTTTTTGAGCTTGTCCTCGTTTAACTCCTCATACTTGTCTTTTGTAATTACCACGACGTGGATACCTTCACCGGATCCTGCATCGCGCTTCATTGCAGATTTCAGTCCCCGGACTGCAAGGTCTATTGCCTCATCTTCACTCATTTTGGGCAGGAACCGGTCCTCAAGCACACCGTAGGCCATCGGAGAACCTGAACCGGTCGCTACGATCTCTTCTTCCTTTGTCGCACCTCCCATTGCATCTACCGAGTACACGCTCGGACCTGTTTCATCAATCCCACCCACAAGGAGCTGGACATAGTACGGGAAGTACCGGTTCTGGTTCAGGTAATTTGAGAGCAGCGTTGCTGTGGCTCCGACCGTGATCGGGCGTGACCTGCGAATCTGGTAAAGATTGCACTCCACGGTCAGGATACGGGCGAGCTGCTGGGCATCTCCCACACCGCCAGCTGTCGTCATACCGATCCGGTCGGCAACCTGGTATACTTTTTTTGCTTTCTTGCTTGCGATCATGTAGCCCATGGTCGCCCTTTTCTCGGTCGCGAGAATCACACCCTTGGAAAAAACGAGACCAATAGTTGTCGTCCCTTTCATGGACTCCTGGTACTGTTCAGGCATATTGACACCTCAAAAACAAATAAACGCCAAAATCCTTTTTAAAAGCGCTTTGTGCTATTAAATGATATGGAGAAATTTAAAGGTTTTTATTCTGCCGGATCCTGGCAGAGAGCCCGGATAAGGTCCCGGTCATAGAGCATTGCAACGAGACGTTTATCCCCGTTCACCACCGGAATCTGGTCCACCCGTGCACGGCGCATCTTGAGTGCGCACTCACTGACTTCAGCATTTACGGGAACAGCGAGCACATTCTTCACCATGGCAAGTTTTACCGGGCGGTTCGGGAGCTGGACTTTTGATATACCGAAGCTGATGGTGTGATTGTCGCGGATACTTTCCCAGGTCCATTCATCGTCATCAGTGCCATTGGAGAAATCGCTTACACCGACACTATCTTCTATACTTGAACTCCGGATGAGATCCCGCTCAGAGATGATTCCCTGCAGCCGGTTCTCGGCATCAAGGATGGGGATTGCATCAACACCGGATATTTCCATTACTCTTCCGACAACCGGGAGGGGTGTCTCTTCCCAGAGTGCGAATGTCAGGCTGGTATACTTATCCTTGATCTCGTCTTTCATCTTGAGCTTGGCGATTGCCTGCATAAGATCTGCAACAGAGAGGAGACCGACCAGGTGACCATCTTCCACAACCGGAAGCCTGCGGATGCGGCGGGTGATCAGGATGCGGGCGGCCTCACGGATATCCGTATCCGGTTTAATGGTGATGGGTTTGGGCGTCATCAGGAGCCCGAGCTGGACTTCTTCGGGTTTTCTCAACAGGTCCTTTCGCGTGATGATGCCAACGATCTTATTGTTCTTGATTACGGGTACGCCGGAGATTCCTGTTCGCTTGAGTATTTTTAAGACATCGTCACGGTTTCCCGGGATTTCGACGTGAACTACGTCAGATGTCATGTAGTCTTTGACAACCATCTCTGTTATGATCTCACCACCATGGTCGATACTGTGCTGTGGGTGATTACGAATGTGCTGACACTCCCGATAAGGAGGCGATCGGAATTACTCTTGCCATGAGAGCCGACCATGATGAGGTCGATCTTTTCCCGTTCTGCAAGAGCGACAATCTCGCTTCCGGCATGTCCCTGTTCCATGTGAGTGGAAATGACGATACCGTTGTCAGCACCGTACTTTTTTGCTCTCTCCAGTACCTCGTTGCCCTCTTTTTCAAGCACGCTGTACATGATTTCAACGGTATTATCCAAAGGGAGGGAAGAGAACAGTCCAGTCTCTACTACATACATGGCATGGAGATTTGCATTCCATAATTTCGCTTCTTCAGCGGCCCGGATAAGCGCGCGCTGGCTTACCTCCGATCCATCTAGTGCGACAAGTATGTTAGTAAACACTGGCATCACCCACAACAAACATGCCTCTTTTATTGGATTTACAAATTAAAAACGTTATGGCTTATTTTGCAATAAGAAGCCCTTTTTATGATAGATGTAACCGGATCGCGGCTGAAATGAAGAGAGGATTGTGCCGGATCCATCGTGAACAGATTTGCCCTCACTCCTGTCCTGATAAAAAATGAGGTTCCGGTCAGCTCAGATCCGCAAACAGCAGCATGCAGAAGGGTTTGGGGGTCAATCCGGTACACCGTGGAAGTAAAAGCCATCTCAGAAAACATATCCGGAGGCACAAACATCACATTGTCCGTACCGAGAGCAATTATGCACTCCAGATCCTGCATAAGCTGCAGGGG
>DATMWO010000287.1:0-3287 GCA_035562475.1 Methanoregula sp. | reverse complement strand
AAACCGGCATGGGTATCACCGCACGGTCGGGTGACCACAACCTGATTATTGGTAAACCGGAGTTCCTCGAAAAGAAAGGTCTGCATCTGGGAGAGGATGTTCTCGGTATCATCACAAAACAGATGGACCAGGGAAGGACCGTCATTATGGTCGCCAGCGACACCACAGTCGCAGGACTGATCGCCATTGCAGATGAGGTCCGCCCGGGAACAGCGGAGGCCATTGCCGCCTTAAGGAAGATGGGGGTAAAGAACATCGTCATGCTCACCGGGGATAATGCAATGGTTGCAAAGGCGGTGAGTTCCGCGATCGGTGTCGACAGCTACCAGGCAAACCTCCTGCCGGAGCAGAAACTCGAGGTTGTAAAAGAATTCCAGGCGAAAGGGCAGATTGTGGGGATGATTGGCGATGGCATCAATGACGCTCCCGCCCTTGCCAAAGCAGATGTTGGTATCGCTATGGGTGCATCGGGGACAGATGTCGCGATCGAGACTGCTGATGTCACCCTTATGAAGGACGATCTCTGGCAATTCACGGACTTTATCTGGATGTCCCAGAAAGTCATCCGACGGATTAAGATCAATATCGGGCTCTCGATGGTGTATAACGCGATCGGACTTTTACTCGGTGTCCAGGCCCTGCTGACACCGATAACTGCGACCATCTATCAGGAGGCGGGATGTATCTCTGTTGTACTGAGTTCGACCCTCCTCTTGTGGGCAAAACCGGGATTTAATCATACGACAGGAAGCGAAAAGAAGTGACCATAATGGAGGAATAACGGGGTATATCATGACTGATGAACACGAAATACGCAAACAAGTACGGAAGAGCTACGCAAAGGTGGTGGAAGAGGGCCGGGGATGCTGCGGCCCGAACTCTTCCTGCTGTGGCGGTGCAACAACTGCAGGACAAATCAGCGGGAAGGTCGGGTACTCAGCCGAGGAGATGGGGGCCGTCCCGGATGGCTCGAATCTCGGGCTTGGCTGCGGGAACCCGCTTGCCCACGCGGCGATTCATGAAGGTGACACGGTACTTGATCTGGGATCCGGTGCGGGGTTCGATTGTTTCCTTGCTGCCCGAAAAGTCGGAAAGACCGGACTAGTCATCGGTGTTGACATGACACATGAGATGCTGATGAAAGCACGGGAAAATGCAAAAAAAGCGGGTGCAACCAATGTTGAGTTCCGGCTCGGAGAGATCGAAGCCCTGCCGGTTGCTGATAACTCCGTTGATCTCATCATCTCAAATTGTGTTATCAATCTCTCCCCTGACAAGGCGAAAGTTTTCCGCGAGGCATACCGTGTGCTGAAGCCGGGTGGATTGCTCATGGTTTCAGATATTGTCCTGACACGTGAACTCCCTGAGGCAGTGCGTAATTCAGCAGAAGCCTATGCCAGCTGCATCGCAGGCGCAAGCCTGAAAGATGCATATCTTGACCTGATCCGAAAGGCACATTTTTCCGACGTGGAAATACTTGAAGAAACACGCGTACTTTTCGATATAGCAGCGACTGATCCCCTGGTAAAGGAAGTTTTTGATTCTCTGTCCCTCCCGAAAAAAGATTATTCTGAAATCCTGGAATCAGTGAGGAGTGCAAAGGTCAAAGCGGTGAAAAGAAAATAATGGACTGATTATTGCCAGGTTAAAAAAACAATTGTTATAAGGTAGGTAAAATTACTGAAGAAAGTCCGTTAATCCTCATTACCTGCTCGGGGGTTTCCAATACCGGGAAACTGACTACGCAGGTCGCGGGAATCCTCGCTCAGAAAGAACCGGATCTCTTCGACGGGCACCTGCGTGCAAAGCAATCCACCCGTGATATGGAAGTGGTGATCAACGGCGGGAAACTTGTGGTAGTTGACGGGTGCGGAGATCGGTGTGCGGAAAAGAAACTGAAAAGTCTCTGTCTCACCCCTCACATCCATATCATTGCCACCGAAGAAGGGATCGTAAAGAATGGAATGGCGGACCCGAAGTTTGATGAGATTGAAACGCTCATTGCGGCAGTTCGCAGGGAAGTTAAGCGATAATCTTTGTGAGATTTAATCACCATCGTTCTTTCCCCAGGAGTTCCGAATACGTTTCAGATCACACCATCCTTTTCCCAAGAAAATGAGTCCAATCACGATAAAAACGCAGGAATGTATGCCGTAGACCCAAGTCTCAAATCCGGAATTTTCGGAAAATAAACTCATCCAGAAGAACGGGCATACCAGACCGAAAATGGCTAGTCCTGCACCGACTTTCAGCTGGCTTTTAATCTGTTGTTCGTTGTTGGGCATTTTCATTTCACGGGATCATTCAACAAATCATTACCTGTCCAATGTCATGGCGTTTCCTGCGATGTTCGTTCTTTGCGTCTCCCTTGCACCAGCTCGTTTCGCAGCTGAATCTGGTATACTGCGAAATAAAGGAAGCCGAAAAGGATAACGATAAGTGAGTGAACGGTGTTTAACCAGAGTTCGTTACCACGTGCACCGGACAGAAACGAGATCCAGAAGATTGGGCAGAATACCCCAATGAGCATGATACCGTAGCCAATTTTGATCTGGCTTTTCAGGTAGTGTTCGCGGTTGGTGAGCGGTTCATGGGATTTACCGGTTTCACCGAGCAGGAACCGCAGGATCTTTTTGCTGAGTATTGTGTATGGGCAGCAGGAAATCAGGTAACCGATGAATCCGCGTACCCCTTGTTTATATCCCGGTGTTGAGCTGGAGACCAGGCAGGGGATTCTGCATGAATTCCCGGAACAATCCTTCCTGATTTGCTGTCTATTCATTATTCAAATTTGGGATATTACTAAATTTATAGGGGATACTAACTTTGATTTAATATACTATCCAAAAACATAGTGCTTTGTATGATGAAAGATCCCTCTTGTTATTTCTGCCCGGTTGAAGGGACACTCGATGTGATCGGCGGTAAGTGGAAGCCCCTTATTATCTGGTTCTTACGAAAACGCGTGCTGCGGTTCAGTGAACTCCGGCGGGCAATTCCCGGAATTACAGACGTGATGCTGACAAAACAGTTACGGGAGTTGGAACAGGACGGTGTTATCAGACGAAAAGTGTATACCCAGGTCCCGCCCAAGGTCGAGTATTCACTTACACCTCTTGGGATGACGGTTATCCCGCTCCTCGATGCTCTCTGCGATTGGGCGATCGAGCACATGAAGATCCCCATGATTGACGATGATGAATTTATTGTGTGTAGAACAAAGAAGAAAAAGTGACCTGCACTTGTAAGGATATCATGACAAACGATAATCTTGCAGACTACAATAC
>DATMWO010000286.1:0-3151 GCA_035562475.1 Methanoregula sp. | reverse complement strand
TACCTATGTAGTGCGATGGAAAGCATCTTTACCTCTCCTGAATTCCAGATGAGCTTACTCCTGTTCGTGGCGCTCGGAGGGTATCTGATTGCTTCGCGTATCAACCAGTCAGCCGTCATCGGCCTCATTCTCGTCGGTATTGTTGTCGGCCCCAGCATGCTGGGCTGGATCACCTACACGGATTTTGTCGCGGGTCTGGCACATCTGGGTGCTGTCATCCTGCTCTTTGTGATCGGGCTGGAATTTAATTTAAAGGATATCCTTTCGGCACGAAACGGGATCATTGCTGCTGTTGGTGTGATCATACCGTGGATTGGCGGGTACTGGCTCTCGCTGCTTTTCGGGTATGATACACCAAGTGCGATCTTTATCGGGACTGCCCTGACGGCAACCAGTATTGCTATCACGGCGAATGTGTTAAAAGAGCTTGGCAAGCTCCAGACTGAAGCAGCAAAAGCGATTATCGGTGCAGCTGTCATCGATGACGTGCTCAGCCTGCTTGCTCTAGCGATCAGCACCGATGTTGTCAGCGGAACCGTAACCGCTGGGGGCATTGCCATTGTAGCGATAAAAGCGATTGCCTTCATCGTGATCGCCGGTGCGTTCGGGCTTCTGGTGGTCAGCCGGTTCATGGAACGCCTGGACACAACTGCTTTTGCAGAAAAATACCCGGAATTCATCTTCATTTTTGCGATGATGATGGCCTTCCTTTATGCCATGCTCGCTGAGCTTGTCGGGTTGTCTGCTATTGTCGGGGCATTCATTGCCGGAGTCTCGTTTGAAGGAGTCCGCCTCTACCGGAGCAAGAGCCTGAAGGAAGGAGCCGAGTACCTCCAGATCATCTTTGCATCAATATTCTTCGTCTCGTTAGGAATTCTCGCAGATTTCCATGCCCTCACGCCGGAGGTAGTGGTCTTCCTGATCGCACTCACCATCGTTGCAATCATAACAAAAGTTGTCGGTTGTGGTATACCGGCCAGACTTTCCGGCCTGTGCACCAAAGATGCGCTTATTGTCGGCTTCGGTATGGCTCCTCGCGGCGAGGTTGCGATGATTGTCGCCCTTATCGGGCTTGAAAGCGGCATCATCGGGCAGGAGGTCTATGTAACGCTGGTACTGATGAGCCTGCTTACCACTCTGATCACACCGATCGTGTACCGGAACTGGTTCTATCGCGGGGAGTATAGCGGATACGATAAGACTGGGACCTGCATTGATGAAGGGAAATAACCTGCTGGCGAAGAACAAAGTGATGTGCACCTGCGGGAAATGCCCGACCTACAATGATTGCACGAAAGGAAATAGGGAAACAATGTTTTGTCCGGTCGGCAAAATTGCCAGCACGCTCACCAAAAAAACCTGCCTCTATCCGACCTGTCCGGTTACCCGATAATGGGACTGAGTCACGGATACTATTGAATGAGTGGTTCGGAAAAAGAATAACGGAGGAATGTAATTTTCACTTTTTTTGGCATTCGTCGGAAAAAACGACCCTCATAGTGGTGTTCTGGCAGGGTTTCCGGGGTCTGTATGGGCTAAAGTATGGGGCTGAAAGCAGCTCGGTTTAAAGGCCTTTGATGGCTAATAGGAGAGGTGCAAATCTACCTTATTTTGGCAAACAGGGCGATTATAATGCTTATTCTCCACAGGAAACGAAAAGAAGCGCTTTACGGGTTTTTCCGGTGCTGGTCAGTAAATAAGGTGAAGAAACGGAGCCTAAAATGGACGTATTTTCCCTTGATTAGACTATCCCTAGAGTACCCTTTTCTTAAAAAAGCACATCACATTCCCTGAAAACCGCTGCGACCCCTCACCTGATCCAGAGCTCTGCCCAGTCACGCTCTTTTACTCCCCTATGCGTTCCGTGCTCTTCAGTGCTGAGCGCCCGCGATCGGTTATGGAGTAGATGATCCAATTACCCTGTTGCTCACCGACAATGAATTCCTGCTCTTTAAGAATACTGAGATGGTACGAAAGTTTGGAGTCTGCAATATTGACAACTTCCTTGATGACACAGACACAGAGACATTGGGAGAGAAGGGAGTACATGATTGTCAGACGGATAGGATCCGCGAGTGCCTGGTGGAACCGACTACTTGCATAAAGTACGGTCGGATCCGGTATCCGTGAGAGAAGTCCATCCATCCCGCCCTGATTATCAAGCTCTTTCTGTATTGGATCCGGAAGATCTTTTCCTGATCCGCAGCATTTTTCCTGAAGCGGAGATTTCCGTTTCGGTTTCATGAGTATTTCAAATTAATATGAAATGGTAAAGTATATAGCCTTGCTCTGCTCACAATAATTCAATAAAAATTGAAATGATGTGAAAGCCATGGATCAGCAGCAATCAACATGCAGTTGCGGAACCGAAGGAAAATCACGGATTATCTATTCCTGCTCCGGAATCGGATCGTATGTCGGCCAACTCGCCAATGCGGCAGCGTGCCAGCTGGCAAGCGAAGGATATTGTGGGGGTTCCTGCCTTGCCGGTGTTGGCGGGGGGATTGAAAAACTGATCGGCGTTGGTACAGCTGCGGATGAACGGATTGTTATCGATGGTTGTCCGGTCGCCTGTGCAAAAAAGATCATGGACGACAAGGGGCTCAGGATCGATCGCTATGTCATGATCACCGAACTTGGATTAATAAAGACCAGCGGACCAGCCTTCAATAAAAACGATGTCCAGATCGTAATCGATGCGGTCAGGAAGCCATTGAATTGAGATTATGAAATCATGAGCCGGCGCTCCTGTGAGGTTTCCATATGATAGCACTGATTACCTGTTCTGGTTTCTCCAATACCGGTCGATTGACAACACAGGTAGCGACACTACTCATGTCCCGCCACCCGGCAACTTTCACCTGGGTAAAAGCGCATAAAGGTTTGGAGAACATCGCAGACGCCATTGAGGATGCTGACCTGATACTTGTTATTGAAGGTTGTTCTGATCACTGTGCTTCAAAAAAAATCATTGAAATGGGTATTAAAGGAGATTTTCTTCTGGTTGCAACAGAACTCGGGGTAGAGAAAAACGGAATGGCAGAAGTTCAATGGAGCGACGTTGAAAAAATGCTTGGGGCCGTTAAACAGCAACTAACCGGGGTGTAACATCATGCAGGATTATTTACAGATGTTCGCCGACTGGTTAACC
>DATMWO010000285.1:0-4097 GCA_035562475.1 Methanoregula sp. | reverse complement strand
CATCGGGGGGTACCTGGTTTTCATAGGTTCTCAAAAAATTGTTATTTTCCGCCCAGCGTGGCAATAGTCTCCTGTAAGGCCTGCATAAGCTCTTTTGCTTCTTCAGGGTGAGGTTCTTCCCGCACAATCTTCTCACCGGCGAGCTTCTTTTCAATAAGGCTCATGACTGCTTCCTGGTAGTGGTCAGGGTAATCCGAAATGGAAAAATCCCCGGAAAGTTCGGCAATAATCCGTTTTGCCAGCGCGAGTTCACGTTCCTTAGGGACAGGAAGGCTGGTGAGTTCCTCAAATGCGTGGGGAGACGTGACTTCGTCTGCGTGTCGTAAGGTTGTCAGGACAAGACCCCCGCCGTACACATGCACCACCACGGGATACTCCTTTGTCCGGAGGGTTATTGTCCCGACTGCAGCCCGGCCAAGGTCCTGGAGCGCGGTGACCAGCAGGCTGTACGCCTCCTCGCTCCGGTCAGGGACAAGGATGTAGGGGGTTTCAAAATAGATCGGGTCAAGCGAGAGATAATACACAAATTTCTCAATCCTGATCTTCCGGTCAGATTCCGGCATAACCGCTTTGAGTTCTTCGGGCTCAAAAACCACATATTCTCCTTTCCGCACTTCGTACCCTTTTACTGTATCTGCCCAGGGTATAACCCGCCCGTCTTTTGTGCAGACCCGGTCATACCTGAGCGGCTGCCCGTCTTCACGGTGGAGCAGCCGGAACGAGAACGAGCGGTCCCTCACCATCGTATGCAGACGGACCGGCACATTGACCAGCCCGATCGCTATGCTCCCGCTCCAGAATGACCTGCCGGCTTTCCCTGTGGGTACAGGTTCATCCGTGTGGGTTGTGGGGACGACCAGGGTTTGAGGCTGGTCATTTTTTTTCTCCTGATCTTTCGTTGTTGGCACGGCTCCTTTTGGTAAAGCTCCTGTGTCATTCTTTTTTGCTTTGCCCGGTGGTGAGCGGGGGCCGGATTTATCGCCCGATTGTCTGCCTGGTGTCAAAAATATCCCTCCATGGATCTTCATTTCCTGAAAGAATTGTCCGTATATTAAAATCTTCGGGACGTACCCCGTGCCTGAGCTGGTCCCATCTGAGGGGTGCGGATACCGTTGCACCATCTGTTGCCCTGAGGCTGTACGGGGCTGCCATGGTTTTCCCGTGAGCGTTCTGGAGGTAGTCGATGAAGATCGTCCCGGGGTCCTGTGAATGAGGAAACTCGGCGACAACATGGGGTGTATCCCGTGCAATGTTTTTTCCCATGCTATGGGCAAATGCCCGAACCTCATCGAAACGATAGCCGGCTGAAAGCGGGACCACGATATGGAGACCTTTTTTCCCCGAGGTTTTCACGTACGACTGGATGCCGGCTTCCTCCAGACGTTCATGAACAATAAAGGCAATATCGATTGTATCATCAAACAAAAGAGGCGGTTCCGGATCGATATCGAACAGTAAGAGATCGGGGGAATCATACGTCCCTGCTGTTGAGAGGGTGACATGGATTTCAAGGGAAGCGAGGTTTGCAAGCCAGATGAGGGTATCAAGGTTGTTGCACAGGACGAAATGCACCTCGCGATCGGCAGTCTTTGCATAACGGGTAAATATATCGACATAGTCCGGTGTCCCCTGCGGAGCATCTTTCTCGTAAAATGCTTCTCCCCCTACCCCGCCGGGGAACCGGTGCATGGTAAGCGGCCGGTTATGAACAAAGGGGAGGATACGCGGTGCCATTCTGATATAGTAGGTGATGACCTCCTGCTTGGTGACGTGGAGTGCCGGGTACATTTCCCTGCCCAGGTTGGACAGGTGGACACGGGTGAGATCAGTCAGTGAGGGTTCGTCTGTTGTCATGAATTGCCTGCCATTCCTGCGATGTACCTTCACATGGTTTCCATCGGAAAACCGTCATGATTCAGAATACGATCTCTTCTTGTGCAAACCTGATTTTTTGCATCGGCTTGTCAGCCGCGTACCCTACCGGGCAGAGCATGGTGGGAATGAGGGGCGAGGGGATATTAAGTATCCGGGTAAACTCTGCCGGGTCGAATCCTCCCATTGGGCAGGAATCAAAACCAAGTGATTTTGCACCGTTCAAAGCATTTCCCAGCGCAAGGTAGGTCTGGGCCTGGGACCATGCCAGTTTCTGGTCCTTTGTCATATTCTGTGTAAACTGGACCGCCATCCCAACGATCATCTTCTGCATCTCGTCAGGTACACCACTCTTTTGTAAGAGGGCTCCCAGCCTGCGGATGAGGCTGTCATAATCGGGATCTGCACAGAAAACCAAAAGATGCGAACAGCTCGTGACCTGTTCCTGGTTAAATGCTGCAGGTTTAAGCTGCTCTTTTACGTTCTTGTCGGTGACCACCTTGATCTTCCAGGGCTGGAGGTTCAGGGCTGACGGGGCAAACCGCACCATCTCGAGAAGCTCGTTGATCGTATTTTCAGGAATCTTTCTGCCATCAAACTTCTTTGTCGCATACCGCGACATCACAATCTCTGCAAACTCCATAATAGCTCTCCTCCATACTGTAAGCGATTGGTCTTTGGGGTTCCTCTATTTATAGCTAATTCGCCGACAGAAGCACGGGTAACAATCATCCGGTTCATAAAAAATAAGGCAAACAGAATCGGGAGAATTCCTTTTACGGTGATATGAAATACAAAGCACCGGCAAGATGATGGAAGGTAAAGTGCCTGTCCCCCCGTTCTGCCTCCGCGCTGAACAGGATGATGACACATTACCTGTTCAGGAGGGAGCATATTTGGGGGGCCGAAGCGGCAGGGGTGAAATCCCCCTTGAGCGCTCAACATTTCATCAGAGATTAAAATACGTATTTTTCAAAGGAGATCTGATACCGATGTCCGTAGAGCCCGACAAAGATTTTTTTTAAATTTCCGGACATGCCCGGGCTGATCGCGGTTTGCTACATACCCCTCGGGAAAAAACCCGGAACCTGAGTACCATACCACGTGTAGTACCATTCCTGCATCTGCTCTACTTCGGCACTCTGGGATCTGATGATCGAGCTGCCCAGCTCCCGCATCTCCTTATGATCGGAATTCAGCGTCATGTGAGCCATCATAATGGCCATCTGATGATGAGGGACCATCTGTTCAATGAACTCTTTATCGAACCGGGTGGCATTGCCGAGCTGCACCAGATCTGTCATGCTTCCGTCTTTGCCACCCCCCATCATGCCTGTACCGCTTCCTCTCCGGCTCATACCGCCTCCCCTCATCGCATCCTCATACTCTGGCACATCCGTGCCATACCATTGCTTATACCAGGAACGCATCTGGGAGATCTCCCTGCTCTGATCACGGATTACATTCTCCGCCAACTGCCTGATCTCGGGATGTTCTGCTCTCACCAGCGCCAGGTTTGCCATATCAATCGCATCCTGGTGGTGGGGGATCATCTGCTCAATGAACATACGATCCGGATCCATCATCCTGCCCACCCTCCTTTCACCGGTATCTGAAGAATAAACCCCGTTAGCCATCATAATGAGAGCAGCTGCCATAATGACACAGACGATTAAAATACCCACAATAAGGATTTTTTCTCCTTCACTGCTCATATCTCATCAGTCAGTCAATATCATCCGGTAAATTTAAGGGTATGGTCTTTTACGATCCGTGATAGTCAAACGAGGGAAGTAACATCTCCCTACAAATATCGGAATTTCTTATTCCATCTGATTTTGATATCCTGGTTATTTGTATCCGGGTTGTTTTACCGTTCTATCATACCACATCCAGGTACTTCTCCCGGTTATTGAGGAAATCCCGGTAGATCCGATAATAATCCGTATCCTCGTATGCGACCTTGTGGATACAACTGCCATCGAAGCTATAGATCTCTGCATCCGGGCAGGCAAGGAGGATAGGGGAATGGGTAGCGATAATGAACTGCACATCTCCCCGGGTGCTGAACTGTCGTAACAGGCGTAACAGTTCGAGCTGCATCTTTGGCGACAGGGCATTCTCGGGTTCGTCCAGCAGGTAAAGTCCTTTTCTCTGAAAACGGGTTTCAAAAAATTTCATATGGGACTGGCCATGCGATTTTACCACGAGAGTCCCGTCGCCGA
>DATMWO010000284.1:0-4702 GCA_035562475.1 Methanoregula sp. | reverse complement strand
ATGGACCATACCGAGTACCGGCAGGGGAGGCATGGCGAGCTCTACATCGCCTCGCTTCACCCGCGGCTGGTCAGGCCGATAAAGATCGATCTGCCGAAAGGAACGGGTGAGGAGACCGCAGCTGCAACCATGAAGGCGCTTGCTGCATGTGCCGATGACGGGAGGATCCCCGGGTACCCCTACCCGCTTCTTGACGCACATCGCACGGTCGTCATCGATGAACCGCTCGTGACGCAGATACAGCAGGACTTAAAAGCCGGGCTTGTAAAACAGGGAATACGGAACAGGACATTTGAAGACCTCTTTGGAGATTTACATGGTGACTTTGAACGATATTGAAAATGTGGACGCAACGAAATTCAGGCTGATCGGAAGGAGCGTGCTCTCGTACCGCTTTATCATCCCCCACTCGGCAAAACTGTTCGTCGGGGATATCCTGAAGATTACCGACACCGCAAAGAGGTATTCGTTCTATGCAAAGGTGAGCGACCTTGTCCACGAGAGCAACTTCGCCGATGAACGCTGGGACACCCGCCCGTTCGGCGAGCACTTCTACGGTCTCGGTGAGGACGTGTTTATCGGGGTCGAGGCAGTGCCGCTGGGTTTTGTCGACGAGAATGGCATCTTCAGGAAACCCCGTACCGTCCCGACAAAGTTCTCGACGGTAAAGATCCCTGAAACAGAGGATTTTGCATTTCTCACAAAAGTCATGGGGGATATCGAAGTCGGTGTCATGAGGACCGGGCAGGGAGTCCTGAAGGACCTCCCCGTCAAAATCCCGAGCAAGGTCCTCCCACAGCACATGGGCGTGTTCGCAACGACCGGTATGGGCAAGTCCAACTTCATGAAGACGTTCTGTGCTTCCTGCATGAAGATGCAGAAGTTCGGTCTCCTGATGGTCGATCCCCACGGCGAATACGTGCGGGGCGGGCAGTCCAGCACCGGGGAACGGACGCTCGGGCTGGTCCATTACAGTGCCGGCAGGGACGGGCTGGCTGTCTTTACCATCAGCGAAACGGACCGGAAAAAGTACTCGCTCAACAACCTCTGGCTCGATTACGATGATTTCCGGATGACCGATCTCGGTCTGCTCTACGACCTCTCGCCGGCCCAGTGGGATGTCGTCGAATCGCTCGAAGAATTCCCGGGAACTGAGGTGATCCCGTTCTTCCTTAAGGCAAATGTCGGTACGCTCCAGGAAGAAGTGAGAGGAACTCAGTATACCGGGCCGTACCCGAAGATCGCAGATAAACTAGCGGCCTATCACCCCGGCACGCTTGAGGTCATCCAGCGCAGGTTAAAAAACATCGTGCAGGGCAACCGGAAGTTCTTCCGGGAATCCGGCTCGTGCATACCGGAGATTCTCCGCTACCTCCACGACAACAAAGTTGTCCTCATCGATATTCCGCGGATGGGGGAACGCAGCGAACTGTTCGTGCTCTCAATGATCACCCGGAGGATCATGCAGGCTCACCGCATATCAGCCGAGGAGTTCGGGATCGAGACCGAACCCACCGAACAGAAAAAAGTTCTCATCACCATCGAGGAAGCCCAGCGGGTGCTGGGTGCCGGGGGTTCGAGCACCCAGATCTTCCGGGAATGTGCTATGGAAGGGCGGAAGTTCGGGGTCGGGCTTTGCGTGGTCACCCAGCAGCCCAAGAACATTGACGCAAAAGTGCTTGCCCAGATCAACACGTTTGTCGTCATGGGACTGGGTGACCGGGGTGACCGGGATATCATTATCGGGAGCGCAAAACAGGACCTCTCGAAAATGGAGATCGAGATCCAGACCCTCGACCAGGGAGAGGCTATCATCAGCACCATCGGCATCCCGTTCCCGGTCAGCACCCGCATCCATAAATTCGAGGATTATGTGGAGGGGCTCAACAAGGAAAAGAAGCGTTCCCTGAACGAGGGTCTTTCAACCGGTTTCTGAAATCTTCCCATTGGGGCTGAAGATTTGTTTTCCGGTCTGGCGAGAGTCCATATCTGATAATTGTGATGAACAATGCCGCTCATGGTGGGACACCCCCGCGGCGGTTTACCAGATTAAAAATGCTGAAACCATTTGCCCCGCCGTGCCTCGGTAAGGCCCTGATGCAGGGAACACTCATACAATAAATTTTTCATCGATTTTCATTGTCCCGGAGAGATCATGTCCATTTCTCCGACAATCATCCTAAAAAACATCCGGCTCACCTGGTTTATTTTGAGCTCATGAGTTTTTGTGCAAATGCCTGGCGGGCAAGCAGGTGGGGACGGTCCTGTTCGGACGCATTCCACGCAACACTGTATAACAGGAGCAGGGCATTATCCAGTGCCAGGTAAAATTCCTGATCATGATCGTGGCCGGCAGGTATGTGTTTGGCCAGCAGGTCCGAATCTTCCGGATTAAATACCTGATAGGTATAGGGAACAGGGAGTGACGTATCCAGCAGCGCAGCATGTTCTTTCACTATGGCAAACGCACGGGTCAGGCACTGATCACATCCTGTACTATCACGGTTTTCAGATACCGTTCCTGAAATCCTTGCCACCTTTGCATAATCTCCCTGCGCAAACTGGACAAATGCCAGCGTTGCCCGGTGTGCAGTATCAGCAGAAGTTGTTTTCAGGGTATCCCGTGTCTGGTCGATATAAGTTTTTAAAGACCCGCCAAGCTCTTTTCCTAAAGATGCAGCAGTGCCGGGTTTGCCGAAGCGGTACTTCAGCCGCACCAGCAGGATTGTGAGACTTATCGCATACAGGATCGGGAGGATAAGATCGGGTATCAGCTCTGAGGGGAGGACAAACAGAATAATTGCATAGAGCGGGGTTGTGAGTGCGACGATATCTTTTTTTGGGCGTATCCAGGCAAGATAGGCAAGGATAAAGGATGCAATGATACAACCGGATGCAGCAATACGGATATCCTGTACGTTTCCCTGACTCAGGAAGAAAAATGCAATTACAATTCCTCCGAAGGAAAAAAGGGGAACGGCCAGTTCCAGCCAGAGGTGGATATTCTTGTCAGATTGCGTGGTCTGATCAGGATCTTCTGTTGAATTTTCTGCCATAAGTACCACCTCCGCAGGATTTTTATTGACTTTTGAACGAAAAACCGGATACTACGACGATTACGGGATAGATCAGGATTTTTCAATTTTTCTGATGGAGACGCAGTTGACGACCGGATCACCGGTGACAACGTACCGCTTGATTACCTGGCCGAGAACTTCGACAACATCATTCACTTTTATGTCCTCTGGCGAGCTGGTAAACATCTTGACCGATATCGCACCGGAACGGTCTGCAACAAGATACTGGGGACGGTTCAGAAACTGGAAATAAACCCTTTCCACAACACCCTGAATCCGCACGGGTTTTCCCACCATGCTCTCGTTGATCAGCTTGATCCGGACCGGCTTTGCCTCTGCCTCATAGATCGGCTCGAGATTATTATACTCGCTCCGGCTCATGTAATTGAGGGCCATGGGAATAACAAGCAGCAGGAACAGGGCGGGGATCATCCAGATAAGCTGGGATCTCACTTCAGGACTGTACAAGGATGCAAACAATAAAAAAATGGTGAAGAACACAAACACCGCAACAGCGACGATTGAGACCTTCACCTCAACATTGCCAATTTTCATTAAAAATAGTATGTGTGGTTAATCTACTTCAGTGCTGCGATCTCTTTGCGGAACGCAACCCAGTAGAGAATACCAACGAAGAAAAGCCCGCCGACAATGTTGCCCAGCGTGACAATGATGACATTTGCTGTCCACATGTTGACCCAGTTTGCGGTGGTTGGAACACCGGTCAGCATTGAAGTAATGATACCTGCGGGGATGAAATACATGTTGGCAATGGAGTGTTCCAGTCCGCTGGAAACGAAGGCCATGATCGGGAACCAGATACCGAAGAACTTCCCAACCATGTCATCAGAACAAATCCCAAGGAGGATAGCGAGGTTGACAAGATAGTTGCAACCAATTGCCTTGAGGAATGCTGACCACATGCCCATCATGCCGACATAACTTACCTTTGCACCAGCAATGGCAATCGCCCTGGTACCAAACGCAGTTATCGTGGCGGCGCCAGCTGCGTCCCATGTGACGAATGGACCGTTTGCCATAAGGTACGCCCAGAAGATTGAGCCGATGAGGTTCCCTATGTAGACAAAGACCCACAGGGTCAGGACCTGTGCCCAGCTGATCTTGTGGATGAATGCTGCCATCGGGGCA
This sequence comes from Methanoregula sp., assembly GCA_035562475.1. GTDB lineage: Archaea > Halobacteriota > Methanomicrobia > Methanomicrobiales > Methanospirillaceae > Methanoregula. The sequence continues at coordinate 476 of DATMWO010000284.1, read as the reverse complement.
AGCATTGCGTCACCAGTGAAGAGCTCAGCACCCGTAAGCACGGTGATGATAAGCCCAACCGGGAACACTGCTCCCAGAACCAGCTGTGCCATACCAGCAGATGCAAAACCACCGGGGACTGCACCCGCGGTAATCTGCGCTGCCGAATAGGCAATACCTGTACTGCACACTGTTGCGAGGGCCCCACCCATAGCGATGTATGCGCCGGACATGAATCCACGAATAATCATGTTCCATGCGGGAAGGCCTACTTTGTACTTTCCGGCATCGCCAGCCTTTGCGACGATTGCTACCGGAGGATGAAACACCATTCTTTTAAACACCTCTGAAACGTTTCAACCTATACCAGCAACGTATTAAATCACTTTTCGTATAGGTCAATTTACACTCTTTTGTGGGCATTATTAATAATTTTCGGATTGTTTGCCGATCAGAGGCATATAGTGGGTGAGAGTGGTGATGCCTTAATTTCAAAT
>DATMWO010000283.1:0-3280 GCA_035562475.1 Methanoregula sp. | reverse complement strand
AGAATTAAGATCATCTCAATCAACATTTCACTTTTTAAAAAAAAATATTCAGGTTATCGAATTATTTCTTTTTTCCCGTCGAATATTTTGAAAAAGTTGGGGTTAAAATGACACTATACCTTATTCAAATATGATACGAGTACTGTTTTCGATATCGCAACTACGATGGATCCCGTCGCAACCGTAGGACGCTCACGCGACGGATCGGTGACTAAAAATGTTTTAAAAACCCCCTACCCGCCGTGTCCTGAGGAGGTAGTTCTTTGTATAAACTAAGATTTTCGTGGTTCCGGGTGACCCGAATCGATTCATATGATTGAAACAGGCTATTTCGCTTTTGGATCCTTCCTGAACATGACTATCATGGCGATTACCGCAATCATCACAATCGCACCCGCCGCAAGGAGCATGTCGATTGTTGATGGCTTATACACCTTTTGCAATTCCACAGTATACTTCTGTGTCTGACCGCCGGTTATGGAAATATTGGTTGTAGTATTTGCATACTCCTTCAGGGTTAACAAAACCAGGTGTGTCCCGGGGGAAAGTCCGGGGATGGTTATCGGACTTACCCCTTTGAAATCACCATCGATAAATATTTCGGCACCCTGCGGATTGGTAATGACCGCAAGCGAGCCGGTGATCTCTTTTGTTGCAACCAGTTCGGCATTGATCGCAGACATTCGTCCGGATCCGACCGATACGATGTGGCTCCAGTTATCATATCCTCTGGACGAGAGCGTGACCTGGTGGTTGCCAGGGAGAATCTCCGAAATAATTGTCGGTGCTATGCCACTCTGCCAGCCGTCAATATACACTTCAGCACCTGATGGGATCGAGGTGATGGCAATCGATCCGTTAGGGGGTGGCTGGGTCGTAGGTTGTGGACCGATCCTGGTAAGCACTGCTGCGATCGTAAGGGGGGTTGCGGATTCCACTATGATATTCCGGGTGTATTCCTCATAACCGTCTAGCGTCATCGTTATCCGGTGATCACCTGTCGGAGTATCCGTAAGCATCAGGGGTGTTCTGCCCTTGACGATATTATCAACATATACGACCGCACCCGGCGGATTTGAAGTGATGGAAAGTGTTGTCGCAGGAGTGGTCACACTGACAAAATTACTCACACTTGCAAGGCTGACAGTCCCGGTACAGGAGTCACGTGCCTCAAGGGATACCGTATAGACTCCCGGTGTCCTGTAGGTATGCCGGGGATTCTGGGCCGGGGAGGTTCCACCATCCCCGAAACTCCAGGTGTAGGCATTTGCTCCTTTTGATGTACTGGTGAACTGAACGGTAAGAGGGGCTGTTCCGGATGTTGGGCTCCCGATAAAACCTGCAGCAGGCTGTACTGGTGCACACGCGGGGACCAAAGGTGAGTTATTTACCGGGGCAGGAATATTCATTACAAAGGTGCCGGATCTCCACAGGTCACAGTTCGTGCCCGCCATGAATTTCAGCGTAAAAAGTCCTGAACTGTTGTAGGTATGGCTGACCCCATCAACCGGACCATAATAGGGAGGTGAACCGTCACCAAAATCCAGGGAATACTGGGTAGGAAAATCCCCGCCGGCGGAGGGTTGTGCCGGGAACATGAATCCTTGGGTACAGGGTAAACCGGGCGGTGATCGATCGCACCCCCCACTGAACAGGATAAAAGACTGGCTCTGTGGCGGTCCGTCACAGAGAACAGCAGTAACCGGGAATATGCACCACCCCAGCAGGGTAACTGCACAGCACACAATAATCAGGTTATAATCCTTTTGTCTTTTCATTCCCATCATCTCTGTCCCCGTACAACAATGTAATCTGCCAGCTTATCGTTGCACCAAGACATTGATCGTTTTATCGTAAAAACCCCAGCGGTCTTTTTCACTATTCACGGTTTTCAGTCGGTTAATGGCCTTTTTCCTTGCTAATCTGATTATTATAGTCCTGATAATCGGAATACTGGCAGGTGCTGCTTATTTCGGGGGATGGAAGAGTCACCGGGAGTTTTCTTCACCACGAGTCCGGGATCACTCGGTTTTTTGAACCGTAACCGTGAAATTCCCTTCCCAGCCCAAGGTAAGCCGGGAACTTCCCAGGATCTGTCCTGACGGGAGATCCCGTGCCGTGACCGAGATGATGACGGGATCCCGGGTTGATGCCGGGATGTCAGTAAATGACCAGTAGACCTTTTCGCCATGATTAACTACGGGTTGTGAAAGCCTGCTGATGGTGTAATTCGAAGAGCTCCAGTCTAAAAACTCCCCATAGGTTGCATTCCAGGTGAATTCTGCATCCGCCATGTTGAATCCGCTGACGTTCGGGGTAAGCCCTATGCCGGGCGTCGAGGACATGAGCGGGGTGTACATCCATGGTGCTGCATCTATCCTGACAGACCGGGTAATCGTTACAGGACAGATACCAGCATCAGAAGAACATGTTGATGGGATTGTAGCAGGTGGATTTTCAGGGGCAGGATTCATACACCCTGCAATGACAAGGAGTGTGGTTAGCATAACCAGAGCTGCGAGGATTACCTTGAGGGGTAGGAAGTTATGTTTGTTCTTTTTCGACATAGGATACCTCATTATCGGGAATGATTATTCCCCAAACAGAAAATCCACCCGGTACTCCTGTGAGCATTCCCCGTCAAGAACCGTCTCATAGGTCCGGGTCTCTCCTTTCACCAGAGGTCCGACAAAGATGGACCGGGAGTCCCGGATCGTTCCGGTTGCGGTGTTCACCAGGTTGAAATGCATCTGCACCGCATCAGCCGACACATTTCCTGTGTTGTAGACATACCCTTTTACCCGTTCATAACACCCCTGCCCGATCGACCATCCTTCGGTATACTCATAATGGGCATGCAGTTCCCCCTGTGCACTGTCGTGAACTGCAGGACTGCCGAGGCAGCCGGAGAAAAAGACAAGGGCTGTCACCAGCATACACACGGTAAACGTATTTTTCATGGAACCTACCCTCTGGCTACCCCTATCCGTGTCCCTACCATCCAAGGAACCAGGCCATGGCAAGAAAACCATGGATAAGTGCAACAACAATAGTCAGCCGGGCGAGATTCACGTGCCATGAAAACGGTATATTGCCTTTCCCCTTCAGGATCATAGACCCGAGCACTGCAGTACCGATAAGACAGAGGAACAGGATACTGCCTGCAACCATGATCACCGGAAACGTAATCCATGCCGATAATGCCATGTACAGTCGTCACCTTCATCGCTGATAAAGGTTTCACGGGCGGGTGGGATCACGGTAATTTTGGTACCGTTGT
>DATMWO010000282.1:0-13558 GCA_035562475.1 Methanoregula sp. | reverse complement strand
GTCAATTCCCCAGCCAAGGTTGATCGCGGTCGGGCGGGTTGCCCTCAGGATTTCCGCATCTTTATACACATCAGCAAAAAAAGCATGCAGTTCGTTTTTCTGGCAGACCCGGGCTGAGAGTGCAATGCCGTATGCCCCCGCAACACCAAGCGCGGGAGCACCTCGTATCTCAAGTCTTTTAATTGCGGTTGCCAGTTGTCCGATACTTCGGCATTCAGCAATGGTGTATTTCTCCGGAAGGAGTGTCTGGTCAATATAGCAGAGGCTTTTAATCCCCGTATCCCACCACAGGGTGGCAGTCTCGTTCACACCGACCGCGTCCTGATTGCATCAATATATGCACGCATTGATGCTGATCCTCCGGATGCAACGCTGTCCGGGATGTCTCTCGGTGCCGTGGTGGTACCAGCAATGTAGATCCCCGGGCGCAATGTGGCTACAGTATCTGCAGCATCATGCAATGGTTTGATGAACCCGGTATCTTCGAGCGGGATACCAAATTGTTCTGCAATCTTCCCGGTCTTTTCTGCAGGCCCTATACCAACTGATAGAACGACAAGATCGGGATGAAGCACCTGGACTTCTGAAGTTTCAGAATTCTCTACCTGCAGGGTCATGCCATTCCGGTCAGCAAGCACATCAGATGGCAATCCTCTAAGAAATCTGACCCCAAGTGCTTTTGCCCGTTCATAATATTCCTCATACCCCTTGCCGTAAGACCGTATGTCAATATAGCAGATGATTATGTCAGTATCAGGATTTTTTTCCTTGATCAGTATCGCATTTTTGATCGCCTGCATGCAACAGACACAGGAACAGTACGGGCGGTTAATGGTCATATCACGGGAACCTACACACTGGATGAAAACTATAGAATGGGGAACTTCACCATCACTCAGGCGTTTGATTTTTCCACCGGTAGGCCCGCTTGCGTTTAACATGCGCTCCAGCTCGAGACTCGTAATCACATCGGGGAGAAGAAGGTGACCGAACTGTGGCTTGTTCTTTGCATCGAACACTGCATAGCCTGTGCTGATCACAATGCTTGCCGCATGAATGTGGATCTCCTTTGGGGCATCTTCACGGAGAACCGAACCGGGTCCGCAGGCATCGTAGCAGAGTCCGCATTCAATACAGTGTTCCGGGTCTTTTATTACAATGTCCGGAACAGACTGGGGCTGAGGTTTATAGATCGCTTTTCTGACGCCGATTCCTGCATCGAAACGATTGTACACCTCAACAGGGCAGATCTGAATGCAGTCACCGCACCCGTTACAGGTTGATTCGTCAACATACCGGGGATATTTTTTAATAGTCACGGAAAAATTACCCACGGATCCTTCTATCTTTTCAACTTCTGAACAAGTATAAAGGGTAATGTTAGGGTGACGCTGAACGTCAACCATTTTTGGGGAGAGGATGCACATCGAACAATCGTTTGTCGGAAATGTTTTATCCAGCTGTGCCATATGCCCGCCGATTGATGGTTCACGTTCAACAAGGTGAACATGGATACCGTGATTGGCAATATCCAGGGCAGCCTGGATTCCCGCTATGCCCGCACCTATGACAACGACATCACCCATGGCGGACATACTCCATTGCAAGTTCGACGTAGGAAGCTGCATTATTGAGGATTTGCTGCTGCTGGACCTGATCCACCAGTTTGACAATTTTGCCCGGAACCCCGACAACTACAGAGTTTGGCGGGATATCCTTGCCTTCCGTGATTACTGCACCTGCTCCGATGATTGATCCGTCACCTACCCTGGCACCATTGATGACAATCGCACCCATACCGATAAGCACACGGTTACCTATCGTGCAGCCGTGCAGGATTGCCCCATGCCCGACTGATACGTCATGACCGATGGTAACAGGAAAACCTTTGCTCGTGTGCACTACGCAATTATCCTGAATATTCGACCTGTCCCCGATAACAATCCGGTCCCTGTCAGCCCGGATAACAGCGCCAAACCATATTCCTACCTGTTTTCCGACAGTGACATCGCCAATAACCGTTGCATTGCCGGCTACAAAAAGCGGCATGCCGGAGACCTGAACATCCATATGCATAATAACATAGGAAATTAAGAATCAAACTGTATGAAGGTTATGGTAGGGGGTACTTTTGATCCCCTTCACGACGGGCACAAACGCCTCCTGGCCCGCTCATTTGAAATTGCCGGTCCGGGTGGTAATGTGGTAATTGGTCTTACGAGTGATTCGTTTGCAAGCCACAAGATCCATCCAATACGCCCGTTTGCCACACGGAAAGCAGATCTCGAGCGATACCTCTCCCCTGCTTTCCCTTCAACCCATTGGTCGGTCGAACCACTGAACGATCGTTACGGCTCAGCCATTGATGCCGACTTTGACGCTCTAATCGTATCTGAAGAGACACTCAAAGTAGCGGTCGATATTAATAAATTGCGGCGTGAAAAAGGACGAAAGAAGGTAGACATTCACCAGATCAGTTGCGTTCTTGCAGATGATGGACGCTGGATATCAAGTACACGGATATACCGTGGTGAGATTGATATCCACGGTCACCTCCTCAAATAACCCTTAAAATTTTACTCATCCATCCCAGCTACGCTCACACCTTGAACAGAGTGACATAACATTTTCGGAGTATTGCATATACGAGAAGTTAACACGTACCAATACTGGAAACAGTCCTTCGACCTGCGGATGTACCGTTCCTGTGACAACCTCTCGTTTTTATAAAAACAAGGGATGCAGGAAAATACAATAAACTGGCTTCTGCAGAATTCCTTTTCCCTTGCTATGAAATTCAGGATACAGGTACGAGGAAGAGGAGTACCATTCCTGCGCTGAGCGATAAAGATGCAGCACCTTTTCGGGGGTTATCGCATCGGGGGGACACAGTGGAGGGGGTAAAAACCCTTTGAGCGTTTAGCTTGTAATTGAGCATTTCTCCAGAAGAAATACATTCAGATGATATGACTGGTCAGGTCCTTTGAGATAATCCAGTCACAATAGTAACAATGGAGCCCTTTTGGAAGCACAATAAATTTGCTCTGGATAGGTTCGTTCGTATTGGAGATGCATCCCGGATTGGGGCACCGGACGATCCCTACAATGAGTGTCGGGATCTCGACCCCCTTTTTTTCACATACTTTAAAATTTCTTATGATATTGATTGTTGCTCGTGGTGAAATTAGTGCGATCCGGTCGACTTCCTCTTTTGAGAGTTCCCGGTTGGTAAGTTTGACGATATCCTTACAGCCCATGTTCCTGCTTGGAACATTGGTCGCGATCGAAAGCGCTTCCTGAGTTGTACCGGTGATTCCAAGGATCTTCACAACATTGAGTGCCTCACCACCATCGATATGGTCGATAACCGTCCCGTTCCTAATCCGCCGGACAAGAAGCCCTTCATTTTCCGATGTTTCGGTTTTCTTCATTGCATCACCCGCATGAGCATGGCCATCCGAACCGGAACCCCGTTCCGCGATTGTTCAAAGTAACGTGCGTACGGCAATTCGTCGACCCTCGGGTCTATTTCATCCACCCTGGGGAGGGGATGGAGAATGATAAGATGATTTCGTGCACTACAAAGTAGTTCCGGTGTGATTCGATAACTTGATGAGACGTTAAAGTAGGATGCCGAGTCAGGGAAACGCTCCCGCTGAATACGGGTGACATAAAGGACATCCACATCACTGATTACTTCATTTATGTCGTCATGTTCAACAATCTCCATTCCTTTGTCTGAAAGCTCAGCAGCAAGGTTCGCCGGAAGTTCAAGTCCCTTTGGGGAGATTGTATGCAGTCGTACATCGTAAAGCGAGAGTGCAGAGGCCAGTGAATGTGCCGTGCGTCCATATCTGAGGTCACCGGTAAGTGCCACATCAATTTTATCGATGGGCATAGACTGGCGGATAGTGTACAGATCAAGAAGTGTCTGGGAGGGGTGCTGACCTGCACCGTCCCCGGCATTGATCACCGGGACAGTGGAAAATTCAGCAGCAAGTCTCGCGGCTCCCTCTTTTGGGTGCCGGATCACGATCGCATCCGCATACCCGCTTACTACCCGGATCGTATCGGCAAGCGTCTCTCCCTTAGCTATAGAGCATGCTTCTACACTTCCGACAGAAAGAGAAGTGCCGCCCAACCGTGCCATTGCAGATTCAAAAGACATCCGTGTCCTTGTACTTGGCTCAAAGAAAAGTGTGGCAAGGATTTTTCCATACAGGGCATTCTTATCATATTTTTCACGATCTACTTGCCGCGCATGGTCCAGTAATTTGTCGATCTCGGTCCGATCAAAATCCCCAATGGATATGAGATGTCGCGTTTTCACCCCTCCCGGCTCGTTCGTACGATATTTGGATGTTCCTGTTCTAATTACCTATCTTTTGGATGAGATGGCCGGATGGTAGAATGAAATCCGGCAATATGAACATATCTGTGTTTTCCAGCAGGAATGATATTTATCCGATGATTACGCATTTTTATTGAAACAACCAGAATTTAATGGGTGAAGAGTGGTGCAGATACCTGTTGCGCGACCGGCCATTGGTCAGGATGAGATCTCTGCGGTTACTGCTGTGCTTGAATCAGGCATACTGGCATCCGGAGAGCGTGTAGTGGAATTCGAGAAAAAATTTGCGGATTATTGCGGCACTACCCATGCAGTTGCAATAAATAATGGTACAGCCGCGCTCCATGCTGCGCTGCTGGCTGCGGATATCGGTCCTGGTGACGAAGTTATCGTCCCTTCGTTTACTTTTTTCGCTACTGCATCGGCTGTTTCCATGACCGGGGCAAAGCCGGTCTTTGTTGACGTGAACGAAAAGACCTTCTGCATCGACCCGGATCAGGTTGAGAACCATATAACCCCAAAGACAAAAGCGGTAATCGGAGTACATCTCTTTGGCCAGCCATTCGATATACAGGGAATAAAACAGGTCTGTGAATCACATAATCTAACCTTAATAGAGGATGCTGCACAGGCACAGGGTGCGATGTGGAACAGCGAAAAGGCCGGGGCAATGGGGCACATGGGCTGTTTCTCATTCTATGCTACAAAAAACATGACCACCGGTGAAGGGGGCATGGTTACAACCAGCGACAAGGCATTGAATGAACGCCTGCGCCTGCTCATCAACCATGGACAGAGCGAGAAATACCTCCATACCCGGATCGGGTATAATTACCGCCTGACCGACGTGGCTGCGGCAATTGGTCTTGTCCAGCTGAAAAAACTGGAGAAGTTCAACACACGTCGCCGGAAAAACGCAGAGTATTTTGATACTCATTTATCCGTCAAGGGGCTCATCACTCCGTTTGTTGCACCGGGTATGCATCATGTATATCACCAGTATGTGGTCCGCCTGACTGATGAATTTCCCCTGAAGCGTGCTGATTTTATGGAATATCTGAAGGTTAAAGGGATCGGAACGGCAGTGCACTACCCTATACCGATCCATCACCAGCCGGTCTATGCCCGTGCTAACGAAGGCGATTCCTGTCCCATATCGACCAGTCTGTCAACATCTGTGTTGAGTATCCCAGTTCACCCTTTGCTTGACCAGAAAGAGCTTGCGTATATCTGTGATGCCATCAACCGGGTGAACTGAATGGATGTTGGTGTAATCGGTGTCGGAGCAATGGGAAAAAACCATGTCCGCGTGTATTCAGAATTAAAAAGTGTGGATTCACTGGGTATTTATGATGTGAATACTTCTGCTGCAAAATCCCTGGGTGAGAAACACGACGCAACCGTGTACGAATCAATCAGCGAACTCCTTGATAATTCTGATGCCGTCAGTGTTGTTGTGCCAACACAGTTTCACGCAGGTGTTGTCGGGCAGGTTTTTGCGAAGAAAAAATCCGTACTTATTGAAAAACCCATATGTGCCACGGCTGAACAGGCCAGGCAGCTGATGAAAACAGCACCGGAAGGAATTACAATCGGAGTCGGGCATATTGAACGGTTCAACCCGATTGTTGCCGAAATAAAAAAGATCGTCAAAAATCCCCTGTATATGGAGTTCAAACGGCATAATCCCGCATCGGCACGGATAACCGGAAGTTCTGTTGTTGAAGACCTGATGATTCATGATATTGATATCCTCCTGAATGTATTTTTCCCGGATCCCAGTGATATTCACAGTGTTGGCAATGCGGATGTGATGAGTGTGCTGATGAACTGCAATGATATTCCTGTTTCACTGTCAGCAAGCCGAAAAGCATCAAAGAAGATCCGGCAGTTTTATGTCGAGGACGAAGAGTTCACCATTGAAGGCAATTTCATGACTCAGGAAGTGACTATCCACCGCAAACCCGGTCAGTACCATGTCGAAGCGGAACGATACGTGCAGGAAAATATCATCGAGAAAGTAATGGTCAACACGGTCGAACCCCTGAAACGTGAACTGGAAACGTTTATCGAATGCGTAGATAAGAACCAACCGTTCCTGATCCCCCCGGAACAGGCAATCCGTAACCTTGAGTTCTGTGAAAAAATCAGTTCTCCAATGTGAATCGGGAAGAGAATGGTAATAATGACACTTGAAGCATTAATACGGAAACGGGGGCCTATTAAAAAGATAGGTGTTCTGGGCATGGGTTATGTGGGGATTCCTGCAGCCGCCCTCTTTGCAGATTCCCCTGCAGTAGATATTGTCTATGGGTTCCAGCGGGACTCATCCTCATCAGGCTACAAAATCGCCATGCTGAACCGGGGTGAAAGTCCCCTAAAAGGTGAAGAGCCGGGGCTTGAAGAACTGTTGCAGAAAGTAACCGCTGCACAGAAGTTTGTCTGCACCTCTGATTTCTCCAAGATAGCAGAACTCGACGCAGTGACTCTTTCGATCCAGACGCCGTTTCTGAACAAGGAAGATTTACTGCCTGATTTCTCCGCCCTGATGGAGGGAATAAAGAATGTGGGGCTGTATCTCAAACCCGGCATGCTTGTTGTATTGGAATCAACAATTACTCCCGGGACCACAGTCGGGATCGCCAGGGAGCTCTTAGAAAAGGAGTCCGGCCTTAAGGCGGGTATTGATTTCGCTCTTGCACATGCACCCGAACGGGTGATGGTAGGAAGACTGCTACGGAATATCCGGGAACATGATCGAATTGTGGGTGGAATTGACAAGATAAGTACCCAACGGGCTACTGAACTGTATTCCCCGGTATTGACCCAGGGAAAAGTTATCCCTATGTCAGCAACCGCCGCTGAAGTGACCAAAACTGCAGAGAATACCTTCCGTGATCTCCAGCTCGCTGCGATTAACGAGCTGGCTCTCTATTGCGAGGCGATGGGGATTAATGTTTACGATGTCCGGACTGGTATTGACAGCCTCAAGGGTGAGGGGATTACGAGAGCGATGCTCTGGCCGGGTGCAGGGGTCGGGGGACATTGCCTGACAAAGGATACTTACCATCTTGAACGGGGAGTACAGGTTCTGGGGAAGAACCTGCTGGATTACCCGGCAAACGAGCCGTCGCTCTATGTGCTTGCACGGCACATCAATGATTTCATGCCCACTCATATGTTTCATCTCACTCTGGATGCCCTGAAAAGATCAGGACGATCTCCCGTAGGAGCAAAGGTTGCAATTCTTGGTTGGGCATTCCTTGCTAATTCTGATGATACACGAAATACTCCTGCAGAACCTTACCGGGATAACCTGATTCAGTCAGGTGCAACGGTTAACGTTCATGATCCCTACATAGAGGTTTATCCAGGAGTTCCCATTCTCCAGAACCTTGATGATGCGATGAAAGGTGCGGATGCCATTGTAATCTTTGCCGGGCACAATCAGTACAAAAACCTTGATCCGAAAACTATCCGGACTCTGTCCGGAAAAGCACATCCGGTAATTATCGATGGTCGAAATATAGTCGATCCAGATTCCTTTATTAATCAGGGATTTGTGTATAAGGGAATTGGAAGAGGTGACAAAAACAGCCACCGGATTGTCTCATAAAAAATCCTTTATTTCCGTGCAATCGTGATATATCCCGAGTGGCAAACACTTGTGGAAGGTCGTGTTCCCCGCTTCGACCGGGTCATCTCCCGCTCGATCAGCTCATGGGTGTGAACCTCAGAAAACTGCCCGGATGCGGCATCAACTACAATTGCCATCTGCTCTAAAAAAGGGGTATAGCACGCAAGATAACCTCCAGAGTAAAGGAGGGAGCATGCATGTTCGATATGTTCGGGCTGGATTTGCATATCGAGATGAACAACCTCAAACAATCCCTCAGCAGCAAGGAAATCCGCAGCAACTGCTTCAACATTTTTCAGCTTTGCCTCGGTGATGTTTTTTTGTGCAAGCGCAGAGAACTCAGGACGCACCTCATACGTTTTGACAGTTTTTGCCACTCCCCCAAAGTAAATCGCTGCAATCCCGCTGCCAGTACCAGCATCGAGCACGTTATCGTTATGATTCATGCCAGTATACGCAATCACAAGACCGATATCCTTGGGCAGCATGGGTGCACCTGACCGTTTGCCGTAGGTGAAAAAGTCGGGTGGTCGGGGTATTCGTACCGTGAACTTCGAACCGTTATGCGTGGTCAGGATGTCCCCGCCCGATAAACCCACCAGCGATCCCAGATCAATCTGTCCCTTATCTGTCGAGAGTGTACCCTGCCCGGCTTTGACAAAAAACTCCCTGCCTTCACCAATGAGAAGGATACGATCGCCCGGTTCGATCATGAGCTGGAGAGGCGTATGATCGCTTCTGCGATATCGCCTTTTGTCGCAACAAGAGCCTCTTTTGCCTTCTCCTCAGAGACGTTTGCCTGGGCAGCCACCATGGTGATATCCTCTTTGAGGATATCGGGCATTGCTGGTTCAAACCGGATATCTCCGATGACCTGGTATGTTGTGGTCCCCTGCATGGTCATCGCTGAAACCTCGGCCGAATCAAAGATATAATTGCCCTTCGGTGTCTTGATGACAATACTCTGCACGTCTTCAATCTGCTCGACCTGCATGCCGAGCTTCTTCATCATCGCCTTCATCTGGCGTGGATTGATATTTCCCGGAAGCATTTTTCTCACTACCCTGCCGTACTCTTACTGCTACTCCATAATTAAATGCAAGCATCTCCGTGCCTGAAACCACCGCAGACCCACAGGCTATCAACCGGTCATTTCCTGCAACTACGAGCACATCATCCCCCGCGCGGATTGCCGGGTCTGCTGCGACAACATGTTTTGCGAAGGCATTCTTGCCTTGCGCCACAAACTCAGCCACATCATCCTGGATAACCACACGGTATCCTGGTGCCGGAAGTATTGTCCTGAGACGTTTTGCCCCTTCGATGCCGAGTGTCAACCTGCCGTCCGAAGCCCGGACCGTTGCAAGGCGCACACCCCCAGAAAGGATTTGGCGGATTCTTCCCGTAGTTGAGAAGATATACGTACATCCTTCGGGAAAAAGCCCGATACCTACACCTCTCCCGAACTGGTAATCAGCAATTGTCTGGACTCGCCGCAGCGAACTGTTCTCCGAGTATCCGGTTGACACGATTCACAAACTCCTTTTCCGCTGTTTTGGGGATATATGCCCCTGCTGCGATCTTGTGTCCGCCTCCTCCTCCACCATATTCTGCAGATGCGTCACTGAGAGCCTGCTGGAGATCGACACCCTTCTCTACTACCCTTTCATTTGTCCTCATTGAAACTTTCGTCAGATTCGTATCCTCGGGCACTTCACACATTACCAGAATGGGTTTTGTGCTGTTGAGTTTCGAGAGCGCCATACCGGCACCTATGCCCACAATCGTATCGGGATACCGCCCGCCAACGTGGATCCATTGCAGGTTTTCCAGTTCTTTAACCCCGGTATCAATAATATACTGGAGCAGGTTGCGGATAATTGCCCGGTGGTTGTTGAGCATATGTTCGGCATCACGGTACGCGACACCACGATCCCCGCGGAGAATTGCACCGCCAACATGAGGTTTTGACCAACGGCCACAGGCATTGAGCATTGTTGCGTATTCCTGTGCATTCCGCAGCGGAGTCCGGGGGATTTCACCAGGGAACCCATATGTTTCTGCAAGGAGCCGTTCGACCGATTCCCCATTGGCGATTAATTGTTCGGCAAGTGCAGAGATGATCGTCCTTTTATCCTCCACCGGGATCTCTTCCCACACAAACCAACGTCCGTTTTCATGCTGTTGCCGGATCCCCAGACGTTTTAAGAACTGCCGTGCACCTTCCACATTGTTGCTGATCCCTTTAATGAAAGGGTCATCATTATACGCAAGCGAGAGGTGCAGCGGGCGTGTTGCGGTGCCGTAGCAGTTGAGATCCTTTTTCCGAACTTCTACCGACCGGTGCCGCATACCATCTTCAACTATTATGTCACGTGCGGGACCAACCAGTCCGCATTTTTCCCGTGCCATCATATCCCCGACATTACCAATGACAGCGAGCTTGGCGAGATCGATGTTTATGGTGTCCAGCTGTTTTGCAACGAAATAAGATACGCCGGCAGCACTCATTCGTAAATGACCGTAAGGCAGGCAATTCACCTGAGTGTATTGCCGTTCACAGGGCTGACTCACATGGTGGTCGATGATCACGACTTCATTTTCCTGTAATCCTCGATCAAAAAGAAGATTTTGTTGCCCTGCACCAAGATCGGTAAAGACCTTGAGTGATGCGTCAGCAGGGACCTGCGGCATAGTTAATGGTTCAAGCTGCCGGACAAAAACGGACCTGACACGAATCCCCTGTCGGGAGATTGCCTGAGAAAGGATTGCCTCACACGCGATCCCATCTGCATCGATATGGGAGATAATGGTTATTTCCGGTGCTGCCCTGATCTGTTCTGCAGCTGCTTTGACATCATCACTAAAACCCATTGCCTAATATTTAGGGAGTTCATACACATGAAGTGTGCTCTAGAATGCAACCGGAACGAATAGAAGGGTTCCTGGAAACGGGGATCATCAGTCCTGCCAGAATGCGTGCAGTAGATGTAAATGCGATAGCAATGGGTGTTACCGAGCTCCAGTTGATGGAGAGTGCGGGGTATGCACTTGCTGATATGGCACTTGCTCTCAGCCCCAACCGGGTTCTCATCCTTTGCGGTAAAGGCAATAATGGCGGTGACGGGATGGTGGCTGCCCGTCATCTCCAGCGGGGAGTCAGGACAGATGTCTGCTACCTCGATTCCGGAAAGAGAAGCAGTGCCGGTGAACACCAATTCGCAGTGTTAAAACGCTGCCATGTTAACCTTCACCCGTTCCAATGCCGTGACGATCTTGAGGCACTGTGTTCCCTGTTTGAGCATGCTGAGGTGATTATCGATGCACTGCTTGGTATTGGTGCAACCGGTTCCCTAAAAGAGCCACTTTCTACCTGCGTCAAAATGGCAAATGAGTCCACAGCGCAGATCATCGCTGCGGATGTTCCCACTCCGGGAATGCGGGCGGACCGGATCTGCGCATTCCACAGGGCTAAAGTCCAAGGATCTACGGTCGTTGATATTGGCATACCCCTTGAAGCGGAGTGCTGTGTTGGTCCCGGGGAACTCACCCTTATTCCTGCCAGGGGACATAAGGCACACAAAGGGGCCGGGGGGGAAGTACTGGTTATCGGTGGCGGACCGTATCAGGGTGCCCCCTATCTGGCCGGGCTTGGTGCGCTGCGGGCGGGTGCGGATATCGTACGGATCGCATCCCCGGTCTTTGAGCCTCTTCCTGATTTGATCTATGAACGACTGGATGGAGAGCGGATAGATGAGAACCATATCGAACAGCTGATTGTTCTTGCCAGACGTGCTGATGCAGTCATCTGCGGGAACGGGCTGGGCACCGGGAGTCATGAAGTCATCCGATCCGTCGCACCCCACTGCAAAAAGGCAGTGATTGATGCCGATGCTCTGCGGCTTCCGTTGCCGGTTGCAAAGAATGAGACCCTCTATACTCCGCATGCGGGGGAGTTCACCCGAATCACCGGGATCAAACTTTCCGATGATACAAAAGAACGTGCATTGGCTGCAAAGGGGTCCGGGATAAAGGGTACAGTACTTCTCAAAGGATGCATCGATATAATAACTGACGGGAAGCGGGTGCGGTTCAACCGGACCGGGGATCCGGCAATGACCGTGGGTGGTACCGGTGATGTGCTCGCAGGAGTTGCAGGTGCACTTCTCTGTCACCTGCCCGCTTTTGATGCGGGATGTATTGCTGCGTATGTTACTGGCAGGGCCGGAGAGGTTGTTGCAGCTGAGCGGGGCGAGGGGATGCTCGCTTCTGATCTCGTAGACCGGATCCCAGCAGAATTATTCAGGAATGGTGTGAATGGTTGAGTTTTCGCATATCCAGAATGAACGGGCACAGATGGTAGATATCAGTGCAAAAAATGATGTTATCCGCGAAGCAGCAGCGGTGGGAAAAATTTTCTTAAAACCAGAGACAATGGATGCGATCCGGCACGGAACTGTCGTGAAAGGTAATGTTCTTTCTACCGCACGTGTTGCAGCAACGCTTTCGGTTAAAAACACGCCTGCTCTTATCCCCCTGTGCCATGGGATCCCAATAAGTTCGATTGTCGTTGAATTTGATGAAGGTGAAGGGTTCATTGAAGTAATGGTGCGAGTGAAATCCGCAGGAAAGACCGGTGTGGAGATGGAGGCGCTTGTCGGGGTTTCAATTGCGTTGCTTACGGTCTGGGATATGGTAAAGTCAGCAGAAAAAGATGCTGAAGGTCAATATCCGGTTACGTGTATTCAGGATATCCGGGTCATTGAGAAGCGCAAGGGCACCTGATTATCAAATCATCCTGATGAGCAGGAGCCGGAGTACTTTAATAGCCCTCGGGTTAAAGTATGTGGGAATACGGGATCCGTCCCGTTGAAAGGAATGTAGCTCCACGTGAGCCGAACCTTAGGAGATCACCATGGTAAAATCGATGTACGCCTTCGTCAGGGAGGCATGGAAAGTACCCGCAAAGAGTGGAGTGAAAGAACTCCTCTGGAACCGCATGCAGGAATGGCGCCGTGAAGGCAGCGTTGTCCGGCTCGAACGCCCCACCCGTATTGACCGCGCGCGTTCCCTTGGCTATAAAGCAAAACAGGGTATTGCTGTTGCACGTGTACAGGTACGCCGCGGTGGTCGCAGAGTATCCAGGTACGTACGTGCACGCCGTTCGGCACGTATGGGCAAAAACCGCTCTACTGCAGGTAAGAGCATCCAGCGGATTGCCGAGGAGCGCGCTTCAAAGAGATTCCCTAATATGGAAGTACTCAACTCCTACTGGGTCGGGCAGGATGGCAAGCTGAAATATTACGAGGTAATTCTCGTTGACGGTCACCACCCTTCAATCCAGGCTGACAAAAACCTTGCATGGCTGGCAAACTCAACACACCGTGGCCGGGCTGAGCGTGGCAAGACCTCTGCCGGGCGCAAGGGGAGGGGTATGAGTACCCGGGGCAAGGGTACTGAAAAGACACGCCCGAGCATCCGTTCCCATGCAAACCAAGGGAAATAACCTTATCCTCTTTTTACTCAAAGTTTACTCTCATGAAGATCACCGATGCCTGTGTCTATCCGTA
>DATMWO010000281.1:0-6225 GCA_035562475.1 Methanoregula sp. | reverse complement strand
GACATATGATCCAACTATAGCCAACCCCAACAATGCGGCGTATTCCGATACAACAATTATCGCCAAACATACCTACTCACTGCTTGGTGTAGTGAACCTGGGAGCCACAATGGATAAAAGATTCATCGTCCTGCGCAATCCGTATGGAAAAAGTAAAGGCGACCCGAATATGCCCGGATATCTCTATACCAGT
This sequence comes from Methanoregula sp., assembly GCA_035562475.1. GTDB lineage: Archaea > Halobacteriota > Methanomicrobia > Methanomicrobiales > Methanospirillaceae > Methanoregula. Next base: position 6,032 of record DATMWO010000281.1, on the reverse strand, counting down.
GCAGCCTGGTGTAACAATATCATTCTTGGAGATGCTGACGGGATATTCGCTCTCCGGATCGACCAGTTTGTAAAGTATTTTGAAAAATATGCATGGACGGCGGTCTGATTTTCCGGATACAGGTATGATCCATGCGTAAAGACAGGAACGAGAAAGAAAGGAAGCCAATACAGTTACCTTTCTCTTTTGTTTTCTCAGCGTCTTTTATGCTAGTATTCTTACTTGTCGTTTTTCCGGTTTCTGCTGTACTGAACGGCACAGAAACGCTGATTACTACTGATACTTACAAAACCCTCACGTATCCACCGGCCATATACGGAGACCGGATAGCATGGGCAACACAGGATATCATTGATGATCCGGCATCAAACTACAGTAGCAGATATATCATCATAACGAATCTGACAAGCGGCGATCAATACGCAATTCCTTCACCAATGACCTCCTGGAATTCTGCACCCTCCATTGACAAAAATACCCTTGTCTGGATGCAGGATCCGGACGGGAAAAATTTTGTAATAATTGCCCTTGACTTATCTACCGATACTAACCTCGCTTCAATTCCGGTAACTCCGGGTGATTACTATACTGATCCAGGGAATAACGTTTTCCCAAAAATATCCGGCACTTCTATTGTCTGGCAGGATTATTCCAATGGCAACTGGGATATATTTCATTATAACCTGACCTGGGCCCCGGGAACACCTCCGGAACAGATTATTATTGGTGGAGAGGATCAGAAAAATCCTGCAATTTCCGGAGATTATGTTGTGTATGAGAACTGGAGCGGACTCAGCTCGACGATATATCTTTACAACCTGTCAAACAGCACATCAATCCGGATTTCACCATCAGCAGATGAGGTACATCCTGCACTAGAGGGTATGAATATTGTATGGCAGAACCTCACTCCAGCAAGTAATAAGAGGGTAATACTTTACAACATCACCACCGGACAGACCCGCCAGATCCCCCCAGCGGATTCATCGTTTGACCGGACAAATCCAAAAATTGCCGGGAAATATATTGTCTGGGAAGATACCCGAGAACGCAACCCGTATACTGATATCTACCTCTATGATCTCACCGATGGTTCTGAACGTCTGCTCACACCAGGGTCCCCGGGGAGTAAACTTATGCCGGCGGTGTCTGATAATCGCATCGTCTGGGAAGACTCCCGTACGATGTTCAGCGGGGGATATAATGAGGATATTTACCTGCTGACCCTTGGCACTCCGGAAACCTGCCCCAGAGCTAATTTCACAGCAAATTATCTCGTGGATCCCCCCGGGGGTCTGGTTATGTTCACTGACGCTTCCTCATCAGGGACGACTCCCGTAGCGTATCGTCTCTGGAACTTCAGTGATGGATCCGCAGGGGAGAATGATCCTGCACCGGTCACCACCCACAGCCATACGTTCAGCCAGAATGGAATTTACATTGTTAAAATGACTGCCGGCAATGCAAAATGCAGAAATATTTCGACAGGCGGACCAAGTCATACAATCTTTATCAACAGCTCCCCGATCGCGGATTTCACCGCAACACCGCTGGAAGGATTATCCCCCCTTATCGTCACATTTACGGACAGATCCTATGGTGGCCCGACAGGTCTTGCATGGGATTTCGGCGATGGCAGTCCGGCAGCCAATGGCAGTTCTGTCAATCACCTGTTTACAGAAACCGGAAAGGAGTACAATGTCACATTAACCGCGATGAATGGACATGGATCCTCTTCAGTGACAAAAAATATCCGGACACTCATGGGAGCTCATAGTGCAGCTTCGACACCCATTACCGGCATCAGAGTTGATACCCGTTACAAAGGGCAGTTCCTTACCTATAATGCCACAATGCTGCCATCTTTTATTCCGGCAGTCCCCACAACCACTTTCACGTCATTTCCACCCCTGCAGTACGGATGGCAGAATATCACCTTTGTGACTGCTGATAGCACAGGTATCAGCACGGATCCATCGAATACCACATTTTACGCAAACATTTCACGGTTCTACTTAACGTCAAACGATACGATTGCCACTACAACCGGCTCGATTCCGCGGATTGGCAACAACTGGGGTGTCACCTACCAGATAAATACGACCGAATATCCGTCAGCCGCTTCATTCCAGACGGATACGCGGGAAGGTGCATCGGCTGGTGACCGGATTGTTTATGATGATATTGCCTCAAAGGTCTGGCCTTCTGGTACTCTGGTTCGGGATATTGCGTATACAGCATCATTCACGAAACAGAATAACAGAAACGAAGGTACGGCAATAATCAATATGAGTGTCGCCGAAGACTGGGTAAAGGGTCCAGCTGCATCTGTTACCGAAGGCCGGGATTATACCTATATTATGGCATATGGGTATGATACCGAAGAGAATAAGATAGGTGCTATTCTTTCCAAACGCTATGTTACTACCCATAATGGTCTGGACTATTACGAAGCTGAAATCCCGGAATCTGCAAATTATCTCTCCAGTTTCGCTCTTGTTAAACTCTCCGGTTCCGGAAACCCCATCCAGCTTGTCACCCTTACGGTTGCAAGCCACATTGGTTTAGATGGTGGGGGGACTGGAGGCGGAGGGGGTAGTGCTCCGGTCGCTGTCCAGAACACTGTAGCACCGGAGATAAAACCACCAACACTTCCTGATCCAGGAAAAACAGCCAAAATCTACGCAAATCCTTACGGCGTTATAACTCAGGCGACCACCCTCCAGTCAACCGACGGGCTCGCATCGGTTACCATCGGCGAGGGAATTGTTGCAAAAGACAGCATTGGAAAGTCACTTTCATCAATAGCCATAAAAGCAATTCCTGCAGATGAGATGCATGCGATCCCCCAAGGTTCTGCATTTACGTTCCAGGGTATGGCGTACGATCTTCAACCGGAAAGTGCGACGTTCACACCAGCAATAGAAATCAATTACACCATTCCGCAGGCACGATGGGGACAGGATTTCATAGTAAAAACATTTGATACCACTACCGGTACATGGCAGGATGTCCCTACCAGGTACAACCCATCTAATGGTATAGTCACTGCTAAGGTGTCGCATTTCTGCTGTTTTGCTCTCTTCACAAAAACAATCAAGCCCTCGCCAACAATACCCTCTGAACCTGCTCGGTCTCCCCCTCAGGGAGTAGCACCACCATCCCCAACCGCGATGTCCATCTTCTCGGGAATGGTCCTGTGGATCATCGACATGATGACAAAAAATGTACTTATCATAGCAGGAATCGTCCTCCTTGCAGTTGCCATACTCCTCTATGGCAGGAAGCGCAGGCGGGATAGGGTGAGGTACCTTCGCTAATACCTGTCCTGAAGATTATAAACCTGGGGTGCCGGTTTCTGTTTTGTCACATCGTCCTGAATCCCCTTGAAGATTCCCAGGGCAATGATAATCACCGGGACTATCTCCAGCCTTCCCAGCCACATGAGAACAATAAAGATCCATTTAATGGAGAGCGGACTAGCTGCAGATATGAGTCCGACCGTAAGCCCCACGTTGCTCAGTCCTGAAACCAGTTCAAAAATTACCTCATCGAGCCGGAAAGAGGTAATGTACACATGCAGGGAGATAATTGTCGCGATAAATATTGTCAGAACATAAACAACGATAACGAGCATGTTCCGGGAGATCGCAAGCTCCGAGATCTCCCCGGAGAGTGTTTTCCCACCAAAACGGAGCGGTACAAGGACGCGGCTGCTCACGAAGAAACGCCTGAACCACCATTTCACTCCCTCATAGGCGAGCAGGACACGGTTCACCTTGATTCCTCCTGCAGCACTTCCCATAGACCCGCCAATGAACATCATCATCCCGACAACGGCAATCGGGATTGCCACCCATTGATGGGGATCAGAGTTCTGCAGTCCACAGGTACAGAGTCCTGATATAGCTGTGAAAGTGCCCTGCCGGAATGCAGTAGCGAGCGGCAGATTGCCAAGGATGTACAGATCCCAGGAGGTTATGAGGGATCCTGCAAGGGCAATCAGCAACAACATTTTCACGGTCTTATCCCGGAACATGTCACGGACTTTCCCATGATACAGGAGAAAGAAGACCTTGAACGGGATCGCACCGGCAAGCATCACCGGAATAAGCAGGATTTCCAAAAGCGGGTTGTTGTAGTACGCCAGCCCACCGGAATGAACAGTGAAACCCCCCGTAGCAATTGCGACCATCACAAGATTAAGCGAATCCCAGAGAGGTATTCCAACAAGCATGATAAGACCGGTGAACGCAAAAGTCAGCACCAGGTAAATCATCCACATCCGCCGGCTGGTTGAAGCCGCAGGTGAGACCAGTTCTTCTTCGCGTCCTTCCGCACGGTAAAGCCGGAACAGAGATACCCGGGTTTTCCGTCGCAGTGAAATCCCGAACGCGATGATACCAATACCCCCGATCCACTGGGTAAAAGACCGCCAGAAAAGAAGTGTTTTCGGGGCTGTGTCAAGAGAGGTAATCATGGAAAAACCGGTACCCGTCCACCCGGACATGGACTCAAAAAAACTGTCGGTAAAGTTCATGTGGAGACCGAACATGAAGGGAAGTGAACCAATAAGGGCAATCGCAAACCACGAGAACGCAACTGCGATAAGAGTACCGGAGAACGTTGGTTCAAGATCCTTATACGAGAGGCGTGATAACAGGCCCCCTGATGCCAGGAAAACGACAGGAGCAGACGCCATCGGGAGGAGCATATTCCACTCACGGAAAATAACCAGTACGAGAAATGGCAGCAGTGAAGCGATGCCAAGGAACTCAAAAATGCGACCCATGTCGTGCGCGATCATGGCGATATGCTCGATGCGCTTCATCAAAATAATCATGCTGATTGGTTGTTTTATATTGTTATGGGTATCGTTTTATCGTGTAGTGCCGGCAAAAACCCGGCACAGCTATTAATTTCAGGCCAGATACAATAGGTAATCATTCATGAAACAGATCTATTCCAACCTTTTTCCCTTTGCACTCTTTGTCATTCTTATCATCGTTGGATTCATTGCCTTCTGGTCGATTGCAGATGTGGTAATACTCGGAGCTTCACTTGCAGTTGTCCTCATCCCGCTGCACCACCGGATTTCAGAGCACACCATTCCGGAGATCTCAGCGGCAATCGTGACCCTTGCGATTTTTCTGGGAGGGAGCATCATGGTACTTTTCACGTACCTCGTCCTTTCTTCAAACGTCGTTATACTGACCGAATTGTTTGGAACGATTGGAATATGGCTGAATAATCCGGCAACCAATCCCCTGGATTTTGGTATCCCGGTTGCCAAAGCCACACTGTTTGACCTGCTCAATAAAGGGACAACACTTTTTGTGGACTACCAGACAACCCTCATCGGCAACCTGTCCCTTATCGCATTCAGGATTTTCGTGTTTTTCGTTTCTTTGTTCTCCCTGCTGAGATGGGGTGAACAGCTCAACATGAAATTCACAAGTCATGTTCCCGAAGTTTTGTCAGGGTATTTCAGGAAGTTGTCCGGAGTAACAGTGGATACGCTGTATGCAATTTACATTGTCCAGATCGCAATCGCGGCTCTCACGTTCTTCATGGCATTACCGGTTTTTTACCTGCTGGGATACGGAAATGTCATCTTTTATTCCTTCCTCGCTGCTTTCTGTGAGCTTATCCCCATTCTCGGGTCATCGGTCGTATTCCTCCTGATGGGGACGTATGCATTTGCTCTTGGGGATACTAGGGGAGTCCTCATCCTGTTCTTCCTGGGTTACCTGATTGTATCCTGCGTGCCGGAATTTTATATCCGTCCCGTGCTTGTGGGCAGGCGGGTGAAGATTCACCCGGTTATTATGTTTATTGGCATAGTCGGAGGCACCCTCACTATGGGACTTGCCGGTTTCGTACTGGGCCCGGTCATCATCGTCCTCCTCATCACGAGCTTCCGAATCTATGTGCAGGAGAAAAAAGAACGATCCTTACAGGGAACTGCGTCTCACCCTTAATAAAAAAATTATATCCCTCGTATTAAAAGAGAAAGGATTATACCCTATTTC
>DATMWO010000280.1:0-3236 GCA_035562475.1 Methanoregula sp. | reverse complement strand
AACACCACCGGAGAAAGGATTGTTGATCGCCACCTCCCTGTCAAAAGAGAACTCCTCTTTAAATACATCCGAAAGGGTTGTAATCAACTCCACGGGACAGGTGGCAATACTTCCTTTTCTGGCCCTGCCCTGCCGGTCACCATTGTTTCCAAGACAGATCAACGGACGTGATTTGCCGGCATCCTTCTGGCCGGCAGAACCATGCGGGAGCATCGAATGGCAGTCAAACGCAATCCTGACGGACTGCCGGTCGATAAGCTCATCTATTCGCTGGTGATAGGGGAAATACCAGGTCATGAGAAGGTGATGGATGAGATTCATATCCGGTAACATCCCGGGACGGTAGACATTTCTGCCATCAATTGTCCTCACTTTGATAATTCCGTCAGGATCCCGGAGGGGAAGCGGTAGTGGAGGGCGGTTGAGGTCGACAACCATCCGGGAGACGGGAGTATCAATATAGGCAGCCACCCGGCCTTCAAATCCGAATATCCGCCGGGTACTGGGATCACAATAATAACAGAGATCGGCATTGTCAAGCTGTAAGAGCGGGCGGACGGTATCAGGAACTTCTGTACCTCCATGAGGAACTGATATCAGGAACGGGTAGTGTTTTTTCACCATTTTTCAGCGGATGAAGATATGCCGTGAGATTTTGTTAATATTTGGGTGTTTTGCGTCATTTTGGCTCACGCACAAACATGATCAACAAAAAAGTGCCCCACGATTCACGATTCGGCTGCTGCTGACCGGGCTGCATTGACGATTGTGTGTCCTGAAGGAAAAGAGGGTTGAAGTCATATGACCGACCTGAGCACCTTTCTCCTGTGCCACGGTTCACTTCACGATGACGATCAATTCGCCATCGCTGGTGATCCTATAGCGCTTTAATACCATATCGTCATTCATTAAACAATCCGACCCGAATATTTCTTTGATTTTTTTCCGTATCTGAACGGTTTTCCTGCTTTCATGGGTGATCGGTTGTTCCATTATTCCGGTTTGAGACAGCATATTCAAAAAAGAGTCCTTCACAGGAATATCAAGGCATGGCACACGAAGCGTGAAAGTGCGTGAAAGTGCAGAAATCCTGCAAGAAAAGATTCGTTCGAGAGGATTCTCTGGCCCTGGAGAAACGCACATGAGTCACGGACTCGGGCAAACCTGATGAATAGCCGGGGGGGTCGTCTTGCAGGGTAATTCCATTTCCATTGATAGGAAATTCAGGATGGTGCTACGATGACGGAAGGAACAGGGCCTGTCCCCCCATACCGCCCCTGCGCTGAGTGAGGATGACGGAGCACCTGTTCGGGGATTATCACTTCGGGTTGCCACAGCGGCGGGGGTGAAACCCCCGTGAGTGTATGCTTGTAATTGAGCATTTCTCCAGAGTCGATTCTTTTTAACAAGGGACATGAATCGATCCAGTTTACACACGCACCAGGAAATCGGACGGTATAGAAAAGAACCCGCTTTTATATTCCTGTTTACAGAACGAGGGAGGTAGAATGGTCCTGACAGGTGCAGAAGCTTTGAAGAGCTGACGTGACAATCATCTTCATGATGCCCATGGCTCAATCATCTGATGATTCATTTATTGGTAAAATTGCTCCCGGATTTTGTCTTCCGGATGCTGAAGGAACCAGCATCTGCCTTGATGCTTTCAAAGGAAAATGGGTTATCCTGTATTTTTACCCGCGGGATAATACACCGGGATGTACCATTGAAGCGATGCAGTTCAACGCAGCTCTTGCGAAATTTGCCGATCTCGGTGCACAAGTCATCGGTGTGAGTGCAGATTCACCGGAAAGTCACCAGAAATTTGCAGAGAAACATGATCTTTCCATCCTGCTCCTTTCAGATACGGAACATACTGTACTCAAAGCATATGATGCCTGGAAACCAAAAACCATGTTCGGTAAAGAGTTCTTAGGCACCCGCCGCGACACATTCCTGATAGATCCTGAAGGGAAGATAATCACGGTCTGGCGAAAAGTCAGCCCGAAAGGGCATGCGGAAGAAGTTCAGGCAGTCCTCCTCGAAAAGAGGAAGTGAGATACAGGGACTCAGACCGCGTTTTCGAGCAGGAAGAACTTCTTTGTGTGTATCAACGGTAGTTCGTAATTATCAATTCATTGATCTCCCCACGACGGTTAGCATTGCAGTTGATGATGCGTTTTGCCAGGACACGTTCGATTGTATACCCCGCATACAGCTCATCAAAGAATGAATCCTCGGGATTTTCATTCCTGGGATCGGAATTGCTGAGCATGATTTTTGCCCCTTTCTTATCGAGTTCTTTAAAGAATCCTGCAAGCCGGCGCTGATCAATATCAGAGAAACCATCCTTTGAGTAGGTGGTAAAAGAAGATGTGTCATTGAGTGGCCGGTATGGTGGATCAAGGTATACAAAGGTCGTGGTATCAACAAATTTTTTACATCGGGTAAAATCACCCGGGAGAATTGTTGTCGTTTTCAGCAGGGCAGCAACATCTTGGAGATTATCCTCGTTCAGAATCCGGGGAGTTTTGTACCTGCCGAACGGGACATTGAATTCACCTTTCCTGTTCATGCGAAAGAGACCATTGAAGCAGGTACGGTTGAGAAAGATACTTTGTGCAGCTCGCGTTACCCATTCAGCATCATAGGTGTGGAAGTTTATCTCCGGCTTTATTTTATTGAAGGAATCCCGTACGTGATAATAAAAGCGTTCCTTGTCTTCATTACTTTTCGATGTATACGCTGATTCGAGTAATTCCAATTCGTGGACCAGTTTTTTTGGGGATTTTTTTATTACACGCCAGATGAGAATGAGTTCTTCATTGGCATCGAAAATGGTGCTATGGGTAAAAGGAAATCTCCGGTGAAGATAAAAAAACATCGCTCCACCACCAACGAACGGTTCAACATAGCGTGTAATCTCCCCGTTTTTTATCTCAGGGGGAAGACGTAGGCTCAACTGCCTGAGTAACTGTGTCTTGCCACCCGCCCATTTCAGGAAGGGGCCTGCATGGGGAGTTGTTTTCAATGGTTTTGTCATGGGGAGATTTTTTTTCATTTCACCTTTCGTTTGTATAACTGTTATCTTCCTGACATTAGAGTATTCTGAATAGGGATAAAAGCTGCCCGAATCCTGCGATATCTGTATTAATATAAACGTTGACAATATCGCATCGGTAATATTAACCAAAAAGTTTGGGAGGTTTCGATATGAGCGACATGAAGAAGTACCTGGC
>DATMWO010000279.1:0-3218 GCA_035562475.1 Methanoregula sp. | reverse complement strand
ATTCAAGAAGGGGTCTGGAGAAATGCTCAATTACCTAAACGCTCAAGGGGGTTCCACCCCCGCCGCTGTGGCTCCCCCCAATGCGATAACCTCCCCAACCAGCTAATAACTCATTATCGCTTAACGCGGGAACCGTATGGGGGGACAGGCACTGTCCCCTCCTTCATCGTACCAGCATTTTGTTTTTCCTGTCATTGTAAAAAGGAATACAAAAGAGCCCGAAAATAGTATCCTTAGAGTGCTTCGATACCCGCACAAATGACGAGGCTTTGTATCAATAAACGAAGATAACGCCGAAGCTTAAAGTATTGCGTGAACAGCTCTCATAGGTTAAAAAATGGGGAGGAGAACAAAAGCGGAAGAAATCCGGTTCTGCATCTTTATTGAGGAGCTACGAAAAAAAACCGGTATATCGTGTCTGGTCGTTCAACTGCATAAAAAATAAAAAAAATGTCTGTCTTATAAAACACGGCCGATGCTTATCAGGTGCTTTTCGCTGCCGTTTGTATCGATTCATTCCGGCGTTCCCAATCAGCCTGTGCAGCTTTTTTCAGGGACACGACCACAGAATTCCCCGGATCAATGGCCAGTGCCCTGGTATAGCATTGTATCGCCTCATCATATCGCATCATGTTGTGCAGGGCCACACCTTTGGCATACCAGGCTTCCGTAAAATTCTGATCGAGCATGAGTGCATGATCAAAATATTCCAGTGAATCGTTATACCTCGCATATTGTGTACTGGCAGTCAGTCCTTTGATAAACAACTCCCGGGCTTCAGGAGAAGACGTGGAAATCCTGTCGGTGCTGACCGCCAGTGCAATCCTTTCACCAGAACCAGCGTATGCACTCTCAGGCCCGGTCCCTGGTAGTGGGGGGGTTAAGGTCTTATCTCCTGTCCCCCGTATACATCCGCTGGTAATAAGCACAAGAGCCAGAAGGATGCCCATAAAAAATACCCGCCTCATACACCACTATTCCGGTTTTTCCCTGATAAGATAGTCAGGTCTCCAAGGTGCAGGAGTGATATGAGGTTCACTCGTTTTTGACTGCTGCAGCGGTCACTGCGGTTCCCGCTGTGATGAGGAGGATCCTCGGACCGGCTGCGGCGATGGTATCGATCATCATCCTGCTTTATGGTGCGGGGTTTTTTTCCTGCTGCCCGTGAACCGGTATGACCCGGGGGGCACAAGCATCTCAAACCGTGCACCTTTTCCGGGTTCCCCGGTCTCCTGTAAGATTATACCAGTAACAGAACAGATCTCCGCGGCAAGAAACAGCCCGAGTCCGGTATGTTTTCCATACTCTTTTGAAAAAATTTTCTCTTTCTCGTGTGCCGGAATGCCGATCCCGTCGTCCTCCCAGGAAATGACCAGCCCCTGGGGACCTTCACGTGTCGATACCGTAATCGAACTGACCTTCTGTCCGTGCCTTATTGCATTATCAAGGAAATTGTAAAAGATCTTGTTAAAAATCGGATCTGCGAAGATCTCAACATGCGGAAGATTCTTGTGAAGGGTTAGTGACGGGGGAACCTGCAACCGGAATATGACCTGGTCGAGCTTATGCCACTGGGGTTCATGAGACCCAAGGTCCTGGTATACCCGCGTGAACTCGATCTGCTCCTTTATTGCCATCGCCGCTGATTCCAGTTTTGCGATATATCCTGCCATGGCGGGATCCTGGGACACTGTTTTGGCGTGCTCAAGATTTCCCAGCAGGACGGAGACCTTGTTGAGGATATCATGGCGGGTGATGCTGGAGAGTAAGGTGAGCTTCCGGTTGGCTTCTTTCAGGGTTTCTTCTGCACGGGAGAGTTCGTCATATTTTCCCCGTAATTCCTCCTCCGTGTCGGTGAGTTGCTGGTAGGCAGCACGCAGCCGGGTTTCCGCTGTCTTCCGGTCAGTAATATCCAGCGCGGTAAACATGACACCAGCACTGATTACAGAAGGGTCAAGCGGGGTTGAACTGAGCAGGATGTCACGGATGATGCCATCCTTGCGCATCCATCGGGTCTCGACTGTCCCGGTCCCCCGCTGCTCAATCATGGCATACTTGACGGTCCCTACATACTCATACTCTTCGTCATCAGGATAGAGAATGCGGGAGTTTTTTCCCACCAGTTCGTCCTGTAAATACCCGGTCATCTCGCAGATCCGGTCGTTTACCCGTATGAGGACCCGGTCCGATACCAGGCCGATCCCAACCGGTGCGGCCCGGAATATACTGGCAAGGGACGTCTCACTCGTACGCAGCGCTTCTTCGGCCTGTTTCTGGTCAGTGACATCACGGCCGACCGACTGGTACTCGGTGAGGACGCCGTTTTCATCAAAGATTGCCCGGTCGCTCCAGCGCTGCCAGCGGACCTGGCCATCGACCAGTATGATCCGGTGGGTAACAATGGCCGTAGGACGTTCCTGGGTCAGGGAAGCGAAATGTTCCCTTACCAGGGCCTGGTCTTCTGCCAGGACGCGGGGAATAAATTTTTTCCCGATGATCTCGTCGCGGGATTTGTTGAAATACCGGCAATAGGCTTCATTGACAAAGACATGGGTACCGTCCGGCAGGAACCGGGAGATGAATTCTGTCTGGTCTTCAACAACGTTCCGGTAGCGCTGTTCACTTGCTTCCAGATTTTTATTCTGGATATTTAAGGCTGTTTCACTGGTTTTTGCCTGTTCGTACGCTGCACGTAACTCTGCTTCTTTTTTGTGGATCGAGGTTACATCCTGGAGCGTCTCAATTGCCCCGGTAATGGTTCCGGAGGGATCGCGGAGGGGGGCTGCAGTGAAAAACAGCCATGTCCCTCCTTTCATTGCGGGGAAGTAATCGGTAGCTACAAAATTATCCGTCATGACCAGGGATTTTGCCTGTTTTCCTGCATACCAGCGGGCAATCCCATCGATATTCCCATCCACGATAAGATCAGCAAGGCACGGGCGGGGGTTAGGGTAAAAGGCCTTCCAGTGATCCATCGTGCCAATGATATCTGATGCCATAATGCCGCTGTATTCCTCCAGGGCCCGGTTCCAGAAAATGACCCGGTGGCTGGCATCGATGACAAATTCCGGGATGGGGGCGCCCTGCACGAGGTCCTGCATGGTCTTTTGCGCCCTCCTGATCCCGATGGCTTGTTTGATCTTATGCGCAAGTTCGGCAAACTGCGCTTTCGGATCACCACCTTTCTGGAGATAGAAGTCAGCACCGCTGTTGAGCGC
>DATMWO010000278.1:0-3093 GCA_035562475.1 Methanoregula sp. | reverse complement strand
CTCCTGCATAGTCTGAATTATGATGTAGGCTCTGATTGCGGATAAAATTGCGGGATCGCCCGTGGTGGATTTCATCCGCTCCCATGAAACCATCCTTAAACGATAAAGTAAATAACGAGGATAGAAGCAGTTGAGATTGCTCCAGCGGCAGAAACCAGACGGGCTTTGATATCAGTCACGAGCACCCATGAGGCAAGACAGAAAAAGATGTAGGGGACAAGCGTTGTGATCACTGAAATTGTCGCGAGCTGGTCAAAATGGTTGGAAAAGAGCAGGAGCGCTGCACTGATTGAGCTTCCTGTAACGAGTGCATACACCGGTGTGCCTTGAAGGTTTAAATCCCTGATCTTAGGCACTGAAAACTGTGCGGACAGGGACTGAAGAATCCGGGAAGTTCCGATTATATAGGCGTTTATTGCTGAGAGCATTGCCACAATCCCGATTATTGCAATAAAGAAACCTGAGCGGTCAAAGACGATCGCGGCTGCAGTCGCAAGAGGAGCGGGTGATTCAGCAAGGGTTTGTGCACCAACACTGCCGATAAGGGCAACATTGAGAAGGAGATACAGTGACACTACAATACCCATGACCAGGATAAGCGATCGCCGGATGAGTTGAGGATCCCGCGTCTCTTCAACCGGGATTGCGCTGATCTCAAAACCGGTAAACGGCCAGTAGACAATAATGATTGTGGCGAGGAAACCAGTGACGGTGACCGGACTCTGAGGGACAAAATTATCTGCTTTTATAAATGGTATAAGAAGGAAAGAGAGGAGCACCAGGGGAATAATCTTGAGCGTAGTGAGAATATTTTCAGTCATCCCCGACAGAGAGATACCACTGATGTTAAGCCAGCAGAATGCGCCAATAATCGCGATCTCGATGAGCAGCACGTTTGAAATGCCAAAATACGCAATGTACTGACCTATCCCTGCTGCAATAGTCGAGATGCCAAAAACAGAAGAAATGAGGTACAGCATGATGAGAAGTAACGCAAACCGGGTGCCGAATACCGAGGAGAAAAGTGAATAAAAACCATTGGATGACGTAAACCGGAAAGAAACCCAGGCAAGGGAAAGGAGAACACAGGATGCAGACACGGCAACAATCAACCATGCAAGCAGTGACCAGGGACCGCTGAGTTTTGCGGCTACTCCGGGAACAACGAAGATCCCGGAACCAATGGTCCCTCCTACCCCGAGGCTGACGAGTTCAAACAATCCCAGCGATCGTTTGTACTTACCCTCCTCTGTCATATTTCCTCGTTGCTATTTGCATTGAACCAAATTTATAATAGCCGGTAATCTCCATTGTCAGTTATACCTGGCTCTTTAAAAACAAAAGATGTTGATGAAGGGCTTAAAGAAGGTGTGGATTTCTTATGGTAAAAGCAGCAACACCAACAAAAAAGAGCAGTGCGACCAAAAAACCGGTTGCAGCAACAAAGAAAGTCGCAGCAAAAAAGAGTACAGCAGCACCAAAAAAGAAAAGTGGCAGTCTTATGAGATACAAATGCAGGGTCTGCGGGTACGTTTATTCACCACTTCGGGGGGAGCCGCATAATGGTATTCCTACCGGTACCGCTTTTGAGGATCTTCCTGATACCTATCTTTGCCCGGTATGCGGATTTCAGGGAAAAGGCAAGGTTGGCAAGTGGGGTTTTGATGAATGGCGCCCGACACGTTATATCTGCTCCATGTGCGATTACATCTATGATGAAAAACGCGGGGAGCCTCATCGTGGAATCAAACCCGGGACAAAATTTGAAGATCTTCCCGAGGATTATGTCTGTCCTGTCTGTGCAACCGATCCAAAAATTGTATTACGGTATGGGAATGTTCTCAAGCAGGGTTTCTCCCCCCTGTATGAATAATTAATCAACTTCCCCTCTCTTTTTTATCGTACAGGGAGAGAGGCGTGACCTTTTTTAAAGAATTATTTTCCCCCGGATTCAAGAGTCTTTTTGTCTGGTGTCCAATTCTGATATCTGATTCATAAACTCACCGGCAGTTTATTTTACAAAAAAACTCAAATTATCGACTCTGTAGAAGTGCTCAATTACAAGCTATACGCTCAAGGGGGTTTCACCCCCACCGCTATGGCTCTCCCGATACGATAACCCCCGAACAGGTGCTACGTCATCATCATCAAGCGCAGGGGCGGTATGGGGGGACAGGCACTGTCCCCTCCTTTATCGTACCAGCATCTTGAATTTCATAGTAAAGTAAAAGGAATTCTACAGAGCCAAATTATCCTTTGTTCTTTACTGCCCCACGGTCAGGTCATTTTCCGGACACGCAATAGCATTGTTCCCCTGTCATAAATGCAGAGTATGTGGCGTATTCCAAAGGGTGATGGGATCCCAACCCCTTCTTCATTCGTTCGTACCTGAATAAACCAAAGGGCGCAGAAAATTTTCGCCTCTTGTGAGGATATTCATCACCCGGGATCTTTTAATCGGATCAAACCCCCCAAAAACAGATCATGGAAATTTCAGAGAAATGATTTCCAGACCAGAGGTATCAGATCATTTCAACAATGCTGATGAAGAATCACTTCAATTACCATCTACGATTATAAAAGAAACCAAAAGGATCTCTCATCGGGAAAAATAAACCGCATTGAAAAGAAAATACAAAAAAAATTTAGATAAGTTTGAAGATTGGGTGGTTTTCTGCTTTGCACTCGATACCCAGTTGACGGGTAGCCTCAAAGACAACGATATCCGTGTAGGCCTGTGCGGTGATCATTGCTTCTACGTTCTCGATAGGTCCGTACATAATCAGGTCTGCGCCAAGCGTGCTGGCAATCATGTTGCAGCCGATATCGGGGGCTGACCATGCTGCCTGCTTGATGCCTTCCATACCCCCGAGGTAGTGGTGGGACATCTGCTTGAGGAGGAGGTCTTTACCCTCGTATCCTGCCGCGAGTACTGAGGGGGTCTTGCTTGTCCCCTTCCAGCGCTTGAGCCAGGTCCAGGAAACGGTCATGTTGTGGTATGCACCACCGGTCGGGTAGCCGTGGATTGCCTTGCACGCAAGGATCTCACGGTATGAGCCACCGCTTCCAAGACCGAGCGGGGTTGCTGCAGTG
>DATMWO010000277.1:0-6516 GCA_035562475.1 Methanoregula sp. | reverse complement strand
TGACGGGCGGGAGGTCTACCGGCCCGGGCAGCTGCCGGATATGGACCGCATCCATAGCCTGCTCAAGGAACATTATTTTCCCTATCACCAGCGAATCGATGAGCTCATCGACCACAAACCTGTCAGGATCGCCTTCGACTGTCATTCTATGCTTCCATATGGATCTAAAGACCAGAAGGATGCCGGGAAAAAGCGCCCCCTGATCTGTCTTGGAAATAATGGCGATCTGCAGGGTAAGGCAAAAAGGGGCAGTATTTCTACGTGTCCGGCTGACTGGATTACCGGACTTGCGGGAATTTTCAGGGAGGAGTTCTCGTTTGATAAAGAAGTGGCAATCAACAATCCTTTCTCCGGTGGTTTTATCTCTAACGCACATTACTGGCACAAGGGAATCCCCTGGATCCAGATCGAAATAAATCGTTCGCTCTATGAACCTGACAGCTCTTCTGTCCACCCCCCCGCAGAGTCAGATGATCGGGTTATCCGGCTCAGGGAAAAGATCTGGAATGTATTAACGACTTTCTGGAACAGTGTCGGATAACCCCCGGATTATCGCTCATCAGGCAACAATAAATTTCTTTGGTGTAGTGCCATTATAACCACCACCACGTACAGGAAATGACGGGAAAAAATGTAATCAGCATAGTGTTCCAAAATTCAAAATCGAAAAAGTGTTCCTGTTCAAAGGACCAAAAACGCCGACGCTCCAGGGGCTTCGCCCTGGTTGCGATGGCGTTGTATAACCAGGGATCAGCTACACCATTACTACCGATGCATCGCAGGTGCCCCCGCCCCCCATGGGGGCAGGGCTGGCGCAAGGGGGGGCGTTCAATACAACAAGAAATTCGTCGCAGGAATATAACTATACCCAATTTCTTTTATGGTGTTGTGCACTAAAGAACGAAACGAGGATGCCGCTATTTGCCCTGCCAGATCTTGCTTACACAGGGGAATGGAGAAGGAACGTCAATACGGTTGAGCCTCAAAAATATGAAAATGGTTGTACCAGAATTATTGAAGCGTTAGTTCCGTATCCGGTGCTTCTCGAGTCGGCCATCATAATATACCATAACCGTGATCTCATCTCCCCGTTTAAACCTCCTCAACCGGTCATCGTATACCTTCTGCACGTGACGGAGGCGGTGACGGCTGAAATAAACCTGCATGAATTCGAGAAACTGAATTTCATGCGTGAGGAACGCATTCTCGTATTCCTTGGTCTCGCGGGCGAGATGGAGGCTCTCCTCATCAGAAATGACCGTGCCATACTCCCCATGCTGATCAAGCCCGGAGAACTGACGCCAGTCAATGTTCCCGTGTTTATCAGGTTCCCGGTGGAGCATATACGGGTAAATGCGGCAGATGGTAAAACGGCGGTCATAAATCCGGCACCTGCCATTTTCCAGAAACCAGCAGGATCCGGTATCGTCCTCCTGTGTCCGTACTGCATAACCGGAAACATAGAAAATGCCATTCTGGTCGCAAAATTCTGGCGCAGGGGCAGGTTCGAGAGATGAAGGATCAAGGGATTTTATCACGGCTACGTCTCGATCGAGCAGGAATACATGGCCGTTAAATGACCGGGTGCAGCACTTCGCGCACGACGTACACCGGAACCCTATCTCCTTAATAATTCCAGCGAGACGCTCTACAGGGTATTCAAAAAGGCTGTTGCGTTCCTGTGTCAACGCAGCGATGCGATAAGGAATAGGAGTTAAGGAAACGGGGATCACCTCACCGGCTTTACCAGAAACTGTGGCGGCGCACCTTATTGCTTTTGCGAGAGTATCCGTGCTGTGCAGCTCATAGTATTCTCGGGTATCTGAACCAGTTTTTTAAAAATTCATACATCAGCACAGCATTTTAGTCTTCATACGTGATAGTATGCCTGATGGAACCGGTACGGAAACGTGTCCGCAGTGTTGAAATTAATGCCGGAAAGGAGCGGTATCTTCTCATCCTGGATTCTGAAGATTTTTCTGTGCTCTATCCCGGGATGATACGGTATACCCTGACTGTTAAGGACGGGGAGCGGATAATTTCTGTCTTCCGCACCAATTCCTTTGAATATTCCCCGCTTGTCCCGCTTGCTGCAGAAACTGTTGCAAATCAAACCGCAGATGAATGGGAACGTGAAATCCGGAACAATCCCCTGGATTTTATCCTGAATCACCGCCAGAGGGTACCAAAACGTGAGGCATCTCTCACCTCGGATCTTGTCGTTATCCAGGGAAGCCCGCGGGCTTTGGGGAACTGCGGTATCCTTGCGGGCTGGGCAGTTGATGCAGCGCAAGAACTCGGCAGGACCGCTCAGGTCATTTACCCTCATGACATGGATATCCGGTGCTGTATCGGGTGCTACCAGTGTTATAATACCGGCACCTGCGTCTTTGAAGACGATATGGGAAATATCATAGGTGCTATAAGAGAAGCATCGCTTCTCGTTGTATGTGCTCCGGTCTACACCAACACTGTTCCCGGGGGGCTCAAGCTGCTCATTGACCGATGTCAGGCATACCATGCCGAGCGGTCACTGTCAGGAGGACGGACAGGGCAAAAAGGATTGATCTTTTCTGTCGCCGGGAGAAAAGGGGAGGAGAATTTTACCTGTACCACCCGGGTAATTTCGGCTTTTTTAAGAAATCTGGGCATCACACCTGGAGGGGAGATCCTGATTGACCGTATCGATTCGGTGAGGGATATCCGGACTATTGCCGGTCTTGAAGATACCGTCAGGAAAAAAGTGCAACACTGCCTGATCGCAAATAAGGTACCGGAAAAATAATCTCAAAAGAAATCCACGATAACTCCCTGCATCATAACGTTTGAGATGATGTGCGTCGTTGTTGTAAATTCCCCGGCCCTCAGATTTGCACCCGGCGATTATTTTATCAGATACGGCTGGTGGCATTACCCTCTCAATAACCCGGCTCCTCACTAAAATGACCCGGCGAAAAAACTGAATCATGAATCCAAAGGAATTGGTAAAAAAAAAAGGAAAAAAGATTAGTTGTATGTCCGGAACGGTACGTAATCATCGAAGATCTTAACCTTGGTTCCCTGAGGATCAGTCGCCCAGACTTCTGCACGGTCAGCATACCCGGGTGCGGTAGTGCTGGCCAGAGACACGGAATCCCCGACTTTCAGCGGTTTGAGAATATTCCCGTTCTCCACAATACCGTCTGACCTTGTGACTCTGACATCAACCTGCTGGATAAAATTGAGCCCTTTACCGCCCCGCACCGTAGTGATTATCTGCGGATCCGGGGCAAAACCATTGCTCTGGACCTGAACCTCAATGTACCACGCTTCAGGCAGGGTCTGGGTAGGCCCGGGCGTCGAAGAAACGGAGGTTGATGATGCCTTGGGTGTCGCTGCTGCTGTGGTTGCCGCCGGTGTTGGTGTTGGTGTTACCGGTGCCGCGGGCTGCGTGCACCCGGCCGCCATCGCAAGCACTGCGCAGAGCACGAGTGATGATGTAATTACCAGGATCTTATTCATACCGGATAATTACATGGGCGGGGTATTTGATGATTGTGTCTTTTTTTTATGCGAGTACTATTTCCCCTATGTTGTAAGGAGATTACCCCATTTTTCAGGATGTGGTTACCTCCCCCGTATCCTGATCCGGAACCTGGAGGAATAAAAAAAGAGGGGCTCTGGAGAATTCCTTTTCCCTTGATATGAAATTCAGGATGCTGGTACGATGAACGAGGGGACCGTGCCTGTCCAACCATACCGCCCCTGCGCTGAGCGAGGATGACGGAGCACCTGTCCGGGGTTTATCACATCGGGGTGCCACAGCGGCGGGGGTGAAACCCCCCTGAGTGTATGCTTGTAATCATGAAAATTAAAGGATTCAGATATATACGGGGATTGCTACCACTCTCTCCCTCAGACACGATGATTGCCGCTGTTCCCGACGGGGCTTCCTGTGCGGGGATTGGTAAGCAAAATTCAAAAAAAGTCCCTGCCCGCCGTGCCTTGCAGAGGCCCTGAAGCGGGAGTCAATCGTATAAAGGAAGATTTTCATGGATCGGGTGGGAACCCGATCAGTTCATGCCTGTTTTTCCAGAGTTAAAAAGAGGAAACCGGTATTACGCCCGCTTCCCGGATGCCGGCTCGATCCCGGTTGGCTGGTTGCGAATCGTCCGGTCTTTCATGATAGTATAGACTTCGGTTGCATGCTCACGGGGTACCTCGACAAAGGAATACGAGTCCAGGATCCGTATCGCACCGATGGCTTTTCCCGGTATCCCCGTCTCACCGGCAATTGCCCCGACGATATCCTTTGGTGCGACATTATGCATCCTGCCCACACCTAAAAAGAACCTGACCATACCGGCTTCTGCTCCTGTGTCAGCGAAATCCATCTCTTTTTGTTTTTCCGGACCTTCCTCACTGCCCTGCTCCATCTGCATCTTGAGGAGCGCCGCAGCAATATCAATAGTACTGAGCTCACCTTCAGTCTCATGCTCGATGATGCGGATGTAAGGCTCCACGCCTCCCGCCTTGATAATCTCACGCACCTTTTCGAGCATCGTTCGGGTACGTGTTTCTGCCACGTCACTCTGCGTAGGAATTGGCATGCGGGGGATCTGGATTTTTGCGTAATGCTGGATTTCCCGGAGTTTGGTAAAATCCTTGGGTGCGACAAAAGTCACTGCCTTGCCGGTCCTGCCTGCCCTGCCCGTTCTCCCGATACGGTGAACGTAATATTCGACATCCTGAGGAACATCATAGTTGATGATCATATCGACATCATCAACATCGATACCCCGGGCAGCAACATCGGTTGCGACCAGGATCTCGATCGAACCTTTCCGGAATCCGCCCATCACCCGGTCACGCTGTGACTGTTTCATGTCACCGTGGAGCTCTTCGGCACGGTATCCCCGCGCCTTGACCTTTCCGGCGAGTTCCTCTGCCCTGCGTTTGGTGTTGCAGAAAATAATCGACAGGTGTGGGTCGGCGATATCGATCAGCCGGCAGAGTACATCGAGCTTTTCACGCTCTTTAACCTCGATATACGATTGTTCTATCTGCGGTACAATCAGATCAGCATATTCAACCTTGACAAACTCAGGTTTGTTCATGAACCGTTTGGAAATATCAATGATAGGCTGGGGGAGGGTCGCTGAGAAAAGAAGGGTCTGGCGTTTCTGCGGGATCTTTTTTAAGATCAGTTCAATATCGTCCCGGAATCCCATATCAAGCATCTGGTCTGCCTCGTCGAGAACTACAACGGATACTTCATCGAGTGAGAGTGTCCGGCGCCTGAGATGGTCCATCACCCGTCCCGGTGTGCCAATCACAATATTGACGCCGGTATGAAGCGCCCGCAACTGGCGGTCGATGGGCTGGCCGCCGTAAACGGGAAGCACCGTTATACGCGGGAGATGGGAAAGGAGCTCAGAGAACTCTTCTGCGATCTGGATTGCAAGTTCACGCGTCGGGCAGAGTACGATTGCCTGGACCGTTCTGTGGGATGCATCAATCTTCTCAATAATGGGAATGCCGAATGCTGCTGTCTTACCTGTACCTGTTTGTGCCTGGGCTGTTACGTCACGGCCTGCCTGAATGAGAGGGATAGCGAGTGCCTGGATGGGTGTGGGCTCTTCAAAGCCCATATCTTCTATTGCTTTACCGATTTCACGTGAGAGGTGAAAATCGGAAAATTGCATACGAGTATTCATATCGCAACACCATTTGCTGTGAGGGTTCTTAAGATGGTGCTTTGGAGACAGGTCTTCTCTTCCCTGAGATGGGGTACCCTGCGGATTTTTTATCTGTTCATGAGTGAATGGATGAGTAAAAAGGTGAAGAGAAATGAAGGTTGTTGCATTCAATGGAAGTGCACGCAAAGATGGCAATACAGCGATTCTTGTCAATGCAGTGTTCGGGGAACTGAAAAAAGCGGGGATAACAACCGAGCTTGTCCATCTTGCAGGAAAGAAGATCCGGGGCTGTACTGCGTGTGGAAAATGCTTTGAGAAGCAGAACAACCGGTGCGCGGTCAAAGGCGATATTGTCAACGATTGTATCGAAAAGATGCTGGATGCTGACGGGATTATCCTTGCATCGCCGACATATTTTGCTGATGTCTCCCCGGAAATGAAAGCCCTGATAGACCGGTCAGGATTCGTGGCCAAGGCAAACCAGGATATGTTCCGGCGAAAAACGGGTGCCGCCGTTGTCGCTGTGAGAAGGGGTGGTGCAATTCATGCGTTTGACACCATCAACCACTTTTTTTTCATAAACCAGATGGTGGTTCCCGGTTCGTCCTACTGGAACATCGGCATCGGGCTTGCGCCGGGCGATGTGAATAGTGACGACGAAGGAATTATGACGATGAAGACCCTGGGCGCCAATATGGCATGGCTGATGAAAAAAATCCAGGAATAGTTCCTTTTTTCAGATATCAATAGTCAGGTCATCGGTTGCTACAACCAGACCCGGGCATTCTTTCCCAAATTGTTGTTGTATATCACGTCGATCATCAAGAGTCCTGTACAC
>DATMWO010000276.1:0-3082 GCA_035562475.1 Methanoregula sp. | reverse complement strand
GGAATTACCCGAGCTAGCACCTGATGATGACCGTGTATACCAACGGGCACATGAGAATTTCATCGCACTCGAATCAACCGGACGCATGAAACAGGACCCGACGCCAGGAATGTACCTTTACAGGGTGTCACAGGAAGGAGAAATATTTCTCGGGCTCTGTTGTTGTCTTGATGTTGACGACTACCGGAAAAACTACATTCGACGGCATGAGCAGACCAGATACGACAAAGAGGAGGACCGGACCCGGCACATTGAAGCCGTCAAGGCACACAACGGCCCTGTTGTTCTCCTGTACCGGAATAATGGTGGGTTTTTTTCCTTCATTGAATCGCTTGTCAGTCTGGCGCAGGAACCCGATGCAGAAGTTACCTTAGATACAGGGATCACTCATCAGATATTCCGGATCACCGACAAGAAAGATCTTGCCCGGCTTGAAACTCACTTTTCCTCAGTTGCTGCCCTCTATATCGCTGATGGACACCACCGGGCAAAAGCTGCACTGAACGTTGTGGATCGGCGCATTGCTGCCGGAAAACCAGCAAAAGGTGAAGTTACACGGTTCATGGGAGTCATGTTTGCTCATGACCGGGTAAAGATTCATGGCTACAGCCGGCTGCTTACGGATCTGGGCACCTTTACTCCAGAGAGCTTCATGAAACGGCTCAGAGACTGTTTTGATGTCAGAATATATGGTCCGGTTAACGGCAGCGAGTACAACATCACTCCAGGTATCATCCATCCGGAAAAATTCCATGTGTTCCACCTGTATCTTTCGGGGCGCTGGTACGAGTGCACCCGTCCGGTCGACATCAATGCCTCGCCACTCGATACTCTTGATGTTGCTGTACTTCAGAAAGACGTGTTTGAAACTATGTTTGGCATAACTGATCCCCGGGGAGATCCACGTTTGCAGTATCTCGGCGGTGCCCGTCCGGTTTCGGATCTTGAAAACCTTGTGGACTGCGGTAAATACCGGATAGCGTTTGCCATGCAGCCAGTCAGGATCGATACTGTGCTTTCTATCGCTGATGCAAATGGAGTAATGCCACCAAAATCAACATGGTTTGAGCCAAAACTGCTGAGTGGCCTGATTGTCCACACATTTGAATAAACAGAACTTACCCTTCCCCTTTATCGTTTTTTGAGGTGATTGTATATCGTATGATTACTATTGCACTGCCCAAGGGGAGTCTGGAAGCGCAGACACTGCAGCTCTTCAAAGAGGCTGACCTTGAAGTCAAACGTACCGACCGCGATTATAATCCCCGCATTGCCGATGACCGAATCGGCAAAGTGAAGATCCTGCGCCCCCAGGAAATCCCCACCTATGTGGAGAAGGGATATTTTGATCTCGGTATTTCCGGTCTGGACTGGGTAAACGAAACAGGATCCGATGTCGTTGAGGTAGCGAATCTCTCGTACAGCAAGACAGGGGAGGGGAACGTAAAGATAGTTGTAGCGGTGCACCGCGATGAACCGATTGATGACGTCAGCTGTATCCGTCCGGGAAGCAGGGTAACGACTGAATACCCGGAACTGACGAAGAATTATTTTGCACGAATGGGAATCCCGGTCCAGCTCTTCCATTCGTATGGCGCATCCGAAGCGAAAGTGCCGGACCTCATGGACGTTGTGGTTGATCTCACGGAAACGGGTACAACGCTGCGCAAGAACGGACTCAAAATTATCGGTCAGATTATGGAGTCCTATACGGTCATCATCGCGAATAAATCGAGTTGGGCAGATCCACAGAAACGGAGGGAAATTGAGGAGATTAAGACACTGCTGTTCGGTGTAATCGAAGCGCGGAACAAAGTGCTCCTGACAATGAACGTTCCCTCTGCATCCATGGAAAAGATAGTGGCTGCACTCCCTGCGATGAAAAAGCCAACAGTAAGCAGGCTCCATGAGATTGATTACTATAGTATTCAGACGGTTGTTCCCAAGAATGCTGTTAACCAGCTGATCCCAAGACTCAAGGCATGCGGTGCAGAAGACATCCTTGAGATTCCGATAACAAAAATCGTGCCGTGAATGGGAAAATTAAAAATCTTTTTATTCTGTTCTTCTATTCCAGTGAGTCAGTACACAAATAATCCGGTTATTATTGCTGGCAGATTTGCATCTGTCTCGGAACAATGAGAATGTATCGCAATCATCCAGAACAGGCAATGGACAAAAATGAATACCAATATTTATATCTGTTGTTATCTAAATAAGCCTTTAAGAAAGAATATGCACAAATCTATCCCCATGATTTTCGCCATATTAGCACTGGTCGTCGTTATTCTATGCAGCGCATGCGTTTCGCAACCACCATCTAACGACTCCTCTCAGCAAAATACCGGACTTTCCCAGATCAATATGCAGGCAGACAGCTCACCCATAAGTTTTGAAGAAGCACAAGAAAAGCTGGTTGAATATCAAATAAACAATGTAAATGAACCAGTGAATGGAAAAAAGGTGTATTATATGCGTTCCAGAGATGTGGACGGATCTGGAAATGCCACGAGTTGGACCTTTGGGATATACAATGGAAATGAGACAGAATTTTTGGTATACGACAGAACCGGGTGGACAACCATAGCGAATGCAACGCTCCCTTCAGAAGAGATCGTTCTTGATAAAATCGTATCTCCAGGGCATTTGTTCAGCCAGAACAAAGCAATTCTGGCAGGTAATCCATCCCTTGCAATTCCTGAACAGCGGGATATGGAATTACAACGAGGAATTTATAAAATCACCATTACTTCGGGCAGTGCAGGCAGAATTCTTACGTTCAATGCAACCACAGGGGCGTTGATTACATAACGATGACTGACGAAAACGGAAATCTATCTATCGATTTTCTTGCGGGCTTTACAATTTTCATGCTCGCGTTTATCTGGGTAGTATCGATGATCCCGGGTCTGATGATCGGGTTGCAGTCCTATACCATCGATTATGATGCGGTAGCGTACCGGACTGGTGTGATTCTTGTGGAGGACCCGGGATGGCCGGTTTCGCCACCATGGGAATCCTATATCGATCAGCAAAAGTCTAACGTGACGCGGTTCGGTCTTGCTATATCAAAAGATACCCC
>DATMWO010000275.1:0-4941 GCA_035562475.1 Methanoregula sp. | reverse complement strand
AATATGTACAATGTTGACATTTATACAGACAACCATGACCGTTGCGGGGATATTCTCGTCCCCGGCAAAACTCTAAAAAATTTTTCGTGGATTGCAGGATTATTAAAAACCGTGTGATTCGCGAGAATACCCACGGGGGTGGAAATTGCAGCTATGAAAAACGATCTCATATTAAACCTTGGATTACAGGAATACCTCATCGCAGTGAAAGAGCAGCCTAAACCGTTGATCATCCCGATCTGTGCTGAACTTCCTTTACCGGATATCTCACCACTGGATGTGTATTCAGGCACCAGAAACGGTTGTGGATTCCTTCTCGAATCGATGGAGGGTAGCGAAAAAATTGCACGCTATTCCTATATCGGGATCCATCCCGAGTTCGTGGTCACGATAGGTCATACGTCTGATGTGCAGGGAAATGAACCATATATTGCAATTGCAAAAGATCCGGAAGGTGAGACACCCGTCGACAAGATCAAATCAATCCTCTCCCGGTTCTGCTATGTGAACGTAAATGCACCCCGTTTTTTCGGCGGGATGGTCGGTTACTTCGCGTATGATTGCGTGCACTCCCTCTATGGAATATCAGGAGGGAGATACAACAACAGCCGGACTTCGATAACGAACCAGGACTGCGAAAACCCTGACGCCCGGTTCATGCTTACCAAAGACTGCATCATCTTTGATCATGCGCAGCGTAAACTCTACATCTTTTCAAGCCCGTTCCTCACCTACGATTCAGACCTGAAAAAAGAATATTATCGGAGTGTTGATACAATCCAGACTCTGATCGGGCATATAGCAGCCCTGAAACCGGAAAAATATAGGGGTGCTATGCTGAAGCAGGGAAGCGGAAAAAAGCCGGAATTTATTCCATCAATATCACAGGGAGCATTTGAGCAATCGGTAAGGAGCGTCCAAGAACACATTTACGCCGGGGACATCTTCCAGGCAGTGCTCTCACACAGGCTGGAGTGTGCAGTGAATAACGATCCGTTCGCGATCTATGCAGCTCTTCGTGAGATTAACCCGAGCCCGTATATGTATTATCTCGATTTTGGTGGCGAGCAGGTGATTGGGGCGAGCCCGGAGATGCTCGTGCGAGTCGAAAAGCGGCGGGTGACTACGGTCCCTATTGCCGGCACCCGCCCACGGGGACGCGATGCCCGGGAGGACGCACTGCTTGCTCGCGAGCTCGTAGCGGATCCCAAGGAGCGGGCTGAGCACACGATGCTCGTAGATCTCGCACGAAATGATCTGGGCAGGGTGTGCCGGTTCGGTTCCGTGGAAGTTGAAGAATTCATGGGTATCGAGAAGTTCTCTCATGTCCAGCATATTGTTTCAACGGTCAATGGCATGCTCAGGGATAACCTTGACTGTTACGATGCATTCAAATCCTGTTTTCCTGCCGGCACGGTTTCGGGTGCACCAAAAATACGGGCAATGCAGATTATTGAAGAAGAAGAGTCACAAAAGCGCGGCCTCTATGCCGGTGCTGTTGGGTATATCGGGTTTGACCGGAATCTTGAATTCGCCATTGCAATCCGGACTATCATAGTACGCAAAGGCCGGGCATACGTACAGGTAGGAGCGGGAATTGTTGCTGATTCGATCCCGGAAAATGAGTGGAAGGAGACCGGGAGTAAGGCATCCGCGATGCTGCGGGCGATCGAGCTGGCGGGTGTGTTTTCATGAAAGTCCTGATCGTGGACTGTTACGACAGCTTCACCTTCAACCTGTACCAACAGGTGGGCAAGCTTGGGGGTAATCCGGTTGTTATGACCTGCGATACACCTCTTAAACGCCTTGAAAGGTCCGGGTGCAAGCGTATTATCCTTTCACCCGGGCCAGGGACCCCTCATGAAGCTGGAGTCTGTCCTGAAGTACTGGAAACCATGAGCAGGACGATTCCCACGCTGGGTGTCTGTCTCGGGCACCAGGTTATCTGTTCTGCATTCGGGGGAGAAGTCATCAGGGCAGATCACCTGATGCATGGAAAGACCTCTGAGATCCAACACGATGGCAAGGGGATTTTTACCGGCATTCCAGCTCCATTCATCGCAACCCGGTACCATTCACTCGTTGCCGGTAAAGATTCGCTTCCCCGTGAACTCCAAGTAACTGCCACGAGCCTGGATGACGGGTATATCATGGGAGTGCGGCACTCCTGTTATCCCATTGAGGGGGTGCAGTTCCACCCGGAGAGCATACTCTCGCAGGAAGGCGATCGGATGATCAGAAATTTCCTGACGGGTACCAGGGTGGCACAATGACGTTTACAGAGACGCTCACAAAACTTACCGTGAGGCAGGATCTTACCGCTGCTGAAGCTGCTGACGTGATGATAGAAATTATGAGGGGGAGAACTTCACCGGCACAGATCGGTGCATTTCTTCTTGCGTTACACATGAAGGGTGAAACCGCAGAAGAAATTGCTGCATTTGCCCGGGTAATGCGGGATCATGCAATAACGGTAAAGCCAGTGACCGGGCGAATACTGGTAGACACCTGCGGCACCGGGGGAGACGGGACACAGACCTTCAACATCAGTACCGCTTCTGCCTTTGTCGCTGCAGGGGCTGGTTGCCCGGTAGTCAAACACGGCAACCGGGGGATGAGCAGCAGGTGCGGTTCGGCAGATGTACTCGCAGAACTGGGAGTTAATTTTGCAACTGCACCGGAAGTACAGGCACATATTGTGGAACAGGTTGGCATTGCATTTTTCTTTGCCCCTTATTACCACCCGGCAATGAAACATACCATGGCCGCACGCAGGGAGATCGGGTGCAGGACCGTGTTCAACATCCTCGGCCCCCTGGCAAATCCTGCTGGAGCACAGGCACAGCTCCTGGGGGTCTATTCTCCAGGTCTTACCACTACTATGGCAGAAGTGCTGCGTATTCTCGGGCTTTCGCGGGCGATGGTTGTTCATGGATCCGGTCTTGATGAGATTACAACTACCGGTAAGACCAGGGTTGCCGAGCTCGATAACGGGACGATTCGGATGTATACGATCCAGTGTGACAGGTTTGGTATTGCGCCAGCACAGCCAGCGGATCTCAAAGGAGGCGATACTCTGGAGAATGCCCGTATTATCAGGGATATTCTGCAGGGTGAGCGGGGTGCGGCACGGGACATCGTGCTCATGAATGCAGGAGCAGCAATCTATGTCGGGGGAGTTGCACAGGATCTTCATACCGGGATACGGCTTGCTGCCACATCAATAGATTCAGGAAATGCATCTGCCCGGCTCAGTGCGCTCGTGGATGCAACACGAGGGATAGCATGATACTCGATGAGATCATCCGGTGCACCCAGAAAAGGGTTGCCTGTCTGCCGGCATCATTCCCGGAGAACGGGTCTTATCCTCATGCAAGCCTGATCGATGCGATACGGAACAGAAACGGCAGGAATGCGGTCATAGCAGAGATCAAATGCACCTCTCCCAGCCGGGGAGTTATCCGCCGCAACGTAGACATGGCGATGATGGCCGGTGCTCTTTCCGGAAGCGGATGCGTTGCACTCTCGATCCTGACCGAGCCGTATTACTTCGGGGGAACGGGACAGGATATTGCGCGGGTGAAATCAGCGGTATCCATCCCGGTTCTGCGCAAGGATTTCATTATCGATGAACAGCAGATAGCTGAGTCACGGGCACTCGGGGCTGATGCGATACTCCTGATTGCAGGGGTGCTTAAAGAGCGTCTGCCGGTATTTGTGGATCTTGCTTATGAGCACGGACTTGAACCCCTTGTCGAGGTCCATACTTCAGGAGATGTGGAGACTGCTCTGGCTACACGGGCAGAACTGATCGGGATCAACAACCGCAACCTCTCGACTCTCACCATCGACCGTTCCACCACCCGCCTGCTCTCAGAAAGTATTCGATCTGCCGGGAGAGCGATCGTATCAGAGAGCGGTATGCGGTCAGCAGATGACATACGGGAAATGAAACCCTTCTGCGATGCATTCCTGATAGGTTCATCGATCATGGAGCAGGGCCGGCCGGAAAAGAAACTTGAGGAGTTCGTATGCGCATAAAGTGCTGCGGAATCACCCGGCCGGAAGATGCCCGCTTTGCGGAAGTGTGCGGCGCGGATGCAATAGGCGTCGTGGTTTTTTCCCCCCCATCCCTCCGGACTGTCACACCTGGACGGGCGAGTGAAATATTTGATGCGGTGGGACCGTTTACCACAAGGGTCGCGGTGAGTCATACCACCTCACCTGACGATCTTGAACAGATCCTTGCACTCAACCCGGATGCAATCCAGATATCTCACCCTTTTGAATTCCGGAACAAACCGGGTGCAAAAGTGATCCGGGTAATCGGGCGAGACAAACCGCTGCCCGAAGACTGTGATGCAATTATCGTGGATGAGAGCCATGGCAGCGGGAGACACTTTGACCGCTCTTATGCCCGAGAGGTTGTGCAGAGATCGAAAGTGCCGGTAATCCTTGCTGGAGGCCTGAACCCGGAAAATGTGGCAGATGCCATCCGGCAGGTCCAACCGTATGCCGTTGACGTAGCAAGCGGTATTGAGAAGGTACCGGGTATCAAAGACCCCCGGAAAATTGCTGCATTCATCGCGGCAGCACGGAGTTGAGTATCCTGACACCAAAGGGAAGATATGGAAAATACGGAGGGCAGTATGTGTCTGAGACGCTGATGAGCGCCCTCATCGAACTTGAAGAGGCGTATAGAAGGGTGAATGAGGATCCTCAGTTCATCCTTGATCTTACTGCTTTGCTGGCAGAATACGCGGGGCGGGAGACTCCGCTCACCTTCTGTCCGAATGCATCCCGGGAACTCGGCTGTAAGATATACCTTAAGCGTGAGGATCTTGTGCATGGTGGCTCACATAAACTGAACAATACTCTCGGGCAGGCTCTGCTCGCACGACGGATGGGCAAGAAACGGCTGATTGCCGAGACCGGCGCCGG
>DATMWO010000274.1:0-4592 GCA_035562475.1 Methanoregula sp. | reverse complement strand
TTATATCACAGTAAAATGGCAGTATCAGAACAATAGCAGTTTTTAAAGTGATATTGGTTAAAATGCGCAATCCTTCAAATTCCTCTCCGATTTTAAAAAAAACCTATATTTGAAGAATAAATTTTTTATCGCCGGTGAATTGATGTTCAACAGGACGAATGCGCTGTAGTTGGATTTATGCAGTTCTCAAGGAATTATTAAAAAAAAGGCTCTGGAGAGATGGCTATACGTTCAAGGAGGTATCACCCCCAGCCGCTATGGCACTCCCGATGAGATAACCCCCGGACAGGTCCTACAAAATCATCGCTCAGCGCAGGAGTGGTATGGGGGGGCAGGCACGATCCCCTCCTTCATAGTCCAGCATCTTCACTTTTTACAGCACTTCGTGAACACTACCAGCCGATTTTTTGATAAATCGTGAAGAAATGTCTGTCGTTAGAACGTGACTATACCAAAAAAAATTTCAATTAATTCTGGCCCATGTTTTGTTCCGGGGCTGGATGGCAGGATGGTACCGATTTTGTCCGGTCGAGAATAGTCTTGTATACCACACCATTTACCACGGCGATGATGAACAGGAGAACCATGGAGTGGAGAATCAGAGCGATATACTGATCCCCCCCGCTTGAAGTGAAGGTAAAGAGTGCATAGATAATTACGGAAAGAGTAATTGCGCTGATGCTGATCACTGTCGCTCTGAATGCAGTGTACATCCTGCTGCGAATATCGGGAAAGAGTAAGAGGCCTATCACCCCAATCCCGCCAAAACCAACACTGATGACAAGGAGGATAAAAATTGCTGCATCAATACCGGGAGCACTCATACTTCTTCACCCCTCTTTGACCGGGCAATGGCAATTGTTCCTGCGTAACAAAGTGCAACAAGGACGATTGAAACATCCAGTACGAACAGGTTTCCCAGGGAAATACTGAGCGCTATTGCTGCTCCGGCGGCAATGGTAATTGCTGTATTCACTGCAATGAGCCGGTCATCGCGGGTTGGCCCGGGAATGATCATCAGGATAGCGCAGATTGACAGGAAGATAAGGCAGAGTGCTGCAAAAAGCCAGGAGTCTATCATGTACTACAGTAATGTGTGGAAGATTCCTGTTTATCAATCCTCCCGCTCCGGGTTGTTCTGTGGTCAGCTACGAATCCAAAAAAACAGAAAAAAATCGAACATTTCGTTCTGTATGGCGTTATCCTTTTCCCTCCCATTTTTATCCCCGCGGAGCGAATGAATAGAAGAGATGCGTCCGTCCTATCTGGGGAAGATCCTTTTACGCTGGTGTGATCAGTGCCACACACCGGTCCTTGCACCCTGCTGTACCTGTGGAGAAAAGACCCGGGAGGTCCCGGTAACCCCCCCGGGCGATGCCCGTCCGGCATTTCCGGCAGACATTGCACGCATCAACCGGATCTATGAAGATCATTTCGGTGC
Organism: Methanoregula sp.; assembly: GCA_035562475.1. Lineage (GTDB taxonomy): Archaea > Halobacteriota > Methanomicrobia > Methanomicrobiales > Methanospirillaceae > Methanoregula. The sequence continues at coordinate 3,151 of DATMWO010000274.1, read as the reverse complement.
AGCGCTGATCCCTGATGGTCACCTTGTACTTCTGAATAAAGTGCCGGATCATGATCGGATGGAAGAGATTGTTGTTGGGGGAGGAGTCGCCGGGATCATCCGGTATCTCCCCAAACAACGGCGCTGGGAACCCATCCCCCGCCCTGAGGCATGTGTCCTGTTCACCCCTCAGAAACGGTTCGTTATCGTTGATGATGGTGCAATTCCTTTCATCAGGGACCAGGGAATGAGTGTTCTTGCGCCCGGGCTGGTTTTTATTGATGATGCAGTAGGTGCTGGAGACGAAGTTTTCATACTTGCAAAAGATGGCTCAGCGGTAGGTGTAGGGCGGGCAAAAGTGGACGCAGTGACCGCACGGCAGATGAAGAAAGGTTCGATCGTCAGGACCCGCAGGAATGTATGTTCATCCGTTGTGCCCGGTGAGGCAAGCTGGGAGGCAGCAGTAACTGCAAACGCTGACGTGCTTGAAAATGCAGAATCCTCCTCCCTCGAGTTCGTGCGGGAGGTTGCTCAAAAAAATCCGCATCTTGTTGCAAACATCTCATACTCTGGTGGAAAGGACAGCCTCGCCACACTGCTGGTGGTGATAAAAGCCATTGGCAGGGTCCCGCTGCTCTTTGCCGATACCGGTATGGAATTTCCCGAAACGTATGCTAATGTGGAGGAGGCATCGCGGTATTACGGACTTGACCTGATTCGTACGGACGGGAAAACACAATTCTGGGAAAATTTTGAGCGACAGGGCCCCCCGGCAGTGAACGCCCGGTGGTGCTGCAGGGTCTGCAAGCTGACTCCGGTGGCGAACCTTATTCGCGAACACTGGGGCGAATGTCTTTCTTTTATCGGTCAGAGAAGATATGAGTCAGCTGCGCGTGCGCAGAGTGATCGTGTCTGGCGAAACTCAAATGTCCGTGCCCAGCTCTCGGCCGCCCCGATCCATAACTGGACAGCGTTGCATGTCTGGCTGTATCTCATGCGCGAGCATGCACCCTACAACATCCTGTACGAACACCACCTGGACCGGATCGGATGTTTCATGTGCCCGTCAAGCGATATGGCATTGATCCATACTATTGAAGCAGAGTATCCGGATCTCTGGGAGAGCTGGAGGAGCCGTCTTGAACAATGGCAACGGACACAGGGGCTTTCTGCTGAATGGATTACTGAGGGGAAATGGCGGCTGAGGGAATGTGGCAAGGATGACGAAGATAGCCATTATTGATTACGGGCTCGGGAACCTGCGGAGTGTTATACGGGGACTTGAAAAAGCCGGAGCAACAGCGGTCATTACCTCAAAGAAGGAAGAGATCGCAGCTGCAGACGGTCTTGTCCTTCCCGGTGTTGGAGCGTTCCGTGAAGGAATGGACCAGCTGGGTTCGTTACAAGAAACCGTTATTGAGGCAACCCGTGATGTCCCCCTGCTGGGGATCTGTCTTGGCATGCAGATGCTGATGGATACAAGCGAGGAGCATGGAATTCACCAGGGACTCGGGCTCATCCCGGGAAGCGTGAAGCGATTTCCCCGGGGATCAGGATATAAGGTTCCTCACATGGGCTGGAATTCTCTGGCAATTGAACATACGGATAATCCGCTTTTTGCCGGGTTTGGCCCTGATGAATATGTATACTTTGTCCATTCCTATTATGTCGATACAACTCCTGAATATTCGCTTACAACCACCCGGTATATCTGTCCTTTTGCGTCATCTGTGGGGAAACATAATACCTATGGTGTCCAGTTCCACCCTGAGAAGAGCGGCGCGATCGGTCTTCGTCTGCTGAACAATTTCATCGGTATAATATAACCGTATCGCAACTACCTGGTTGTTTCATTATCATACTTCCTGGTAATAACGGGAAACCTTTTAATGACGGCCATTCGATGCTGTAGATATGAAAAAGATCATACTCATCGCTCTCTGCATGATGTGTATTATCGGGACAGCATCAGCATACCAGTTCTATCTCAGCTGTCCGGCATCGGTTCAGGTTGGCATTCCGTTAAAATGTTCCATTGACAGTAACTTCCCTGCCGGGACAACATTTGATGTGGCGATGTACCAATCCGGATATACCGCAACTCCCGTCAAAAGCCAGACTATGACCATCCAGGAGAATAATCCCACCCAGTACTCGATACTGGATACCAAGGGATTACCTGGTGGGCAATACAAGGTGGAGATAGATTTCATGGGTAACGATGAGGGGCGGCTGTCAACCGATTCGGTGACCTTGCAACTCCCGGTACTTATCGACCGTTCAGGCGAGATAACGATTACTTCCCCAATGACACAGATCATCGCTGAAGCTCTCCGCATCGAGGGCTCTATTGCAAAAATTGGAAATGACGGTGTTCAGATTGAGGTCAGGGATCCTGACGGCAGCAGCATCTTCGGGCCGAAGTGGATTGGCACAACAGAACTCATTCAGTCCGGGGCTGGAGAATTCACGCAAAAAGTCCCGGTGATCAAGCCTGGTCAGTATGATGTATATTTCAAGGATCAAAAGAGCTATATCGGGGTGAAAACCTTCACTGTCACCTCTCCTGTAACGGTTCCGACGACAGTTCGCACAACCACGGCAGTTACCTCACGACCTCCGACAACGGTTCCCACACCTTTGCCTACAACAACCAAGTCCCCCATGTCTCTTCTGCCAATCGGAATGGCTCTTCTGGTAATGGGTCTGGTTTCTGTAGTCCTTCATAGACGACGCTGATAAAACCAGCACTATTTTTTTAACCGGCTGATAACGGTTTAGCAGGAAACAGATGAATGATTTTTCCTAGAGGTATCTGGAATTACACTTCCTGATGATCTCGATACTTCGCAATGATAAAATGCGCCATTATCGGGGTTCCGATTGCCAATTTATTGATCCGGGAAACCCCGCAAAACGCTCCGATTATGCCCTTACCAGGAAATCGGATATTTGAGGATTATTTGCTAAACCAACTCCATATCGCACCCCAATTTTGACCCCCAAAGCTGCGTGAGTTTCGATCCTGACCCTCCTTTAGCCTTTGAAGATTGGGATCGGCCATGCAATCACCATTAGCGGCCTTTTAAACGGGGATCGAAAATGGACGAACATTTGGGGTTATTTTCGCTAAAAAAACATTATTTATGGGTATTTTGGTATGTCCAAAGGC
>DATMWO010000273.1:0-2169 GCA_035562475.1 Methanoregula sp. | reverse complement strand
GCAATTTTCAACCGCGACCCTTTCGACAAACTTATTTCGCTTTCGGTTCTTATCGCAGGAGTTTTCCCCTTTATCGTTGAACGGGGTTTTCTTGACGTTGCCATAGCTACTGCGCTGATTGCACCACTATCGACGATATTTACCCTGATGGTCTGCAGGAGGGTTCAGGTTTGACCGTTGATCTCTACACTCCTGAATTCGTTATCGGGCTTATCGTACTGTTCGTAGGAACTATTGCAGCTGCCTTCCCCCGGCCAAAAAATTATCTGACCCAGCTGATTAATCTGGAGATCCCGGGATGGGGACTATTGCTCGTCATGCTTCATTATAATGAGGCGCTCGCGCTCTTTACCTTCGCTGCAGTGTCTGTTCTCTCGACATATATCTTCGTACGCGTCATGCAGAAGAAGGAGGGCATTGGATGATACGGCGGATCTCACACTTCCTGTGCAACTATGAAAACATCGTGCCGCTGTTTGCCGGCGCCTGCGCCCTTATTTTTCTTGCCGGCATTTTCATGCTGCCCCTCAGTTACGAGCAGAACCAGCTGTATCCCAAAACCATTGACCGAAATAGTACCCTTGACCCCTACGATCGTGGCGGTCCGCCCTTTTACCAGGTCACGATCCATTCCCAGTATCCTGAGAATTCCCCCACTGCCGGGCTGGTAACAACATACCTCACACCCTTTTCCCTCTACCTGTCTGAAACAACACGCCACCTCGGGACAACAATTGTTGCACACCCGGGGGGAATTATTGATGAAATCCTCTATAACACCCGGGGACTGGATACAGTTGTTGAACCAACGATACTACTGATCGCATTTGCCATCGCTTCTTACCTGTACCGGAAGGTGGGATGATGTGGGACCAGTACAACACCGGGTTGCTGGTTGTCCTGATATCAGGAGTAATCGGGTTTCTGGCGCTTGCCATCGAGACCGATGACCTGCACCGGTTGCTGCTCCTTGACCTCGCCGAGATAACGACACTGGGTGTAATTGCCCTCCTTGGAACTGACCTTGCCGAAGCACTCGTCCTCCCCGGGCTGACCGTAGGAATCGCAGAACTCCTTGCCCTTTCCCAGATCTACATCACCAAGGAAGGATTAAAGGAACGACCGGTAAGGGGACTGAACATTGAGGTGATCCAGAAGGCGGACGCACCGATGATAATTTCAGTATTCCTTGTCGTGTACGGATTGTTGTTGTCAGGTTTTACCGGAGGCGGTGTTGCCGGGCTTGGGCTGGTATTCTACTTCATGTCACGGGGATATAAGGAGAACCTGAATATGCTCGAGATGGCGAGCGGAATTTCCTGGGCTATCTGGATCTTCGCTTTCTTTATCTTCATGTTCCTTCCCCAGTACTGGTTTATCGCGCTTATGGCTGCTGCCGTGGGTATCGTGCTCAAAGTAACCGTCAAGATGTCCCTTGTGGGTACCATGTGGGGGGAGCAGCATGATTGAGGTCATCGGTGGCACACCTTACTATATCCTCGAGTTCGGCGATGAACTCGTATACTTCACGCCCTTCACGATAACACTCTTTTTACTGGCTTTGACATTTACCGTGCTGGTGATCATAAGCCGTCCGGAAAAACAAGTGGATATTGCATTCGGTGGTGATGCATACCGTACGAAAGATATCAGCCTCTCCGAAATGCGGTTCCGGCGATATATGGCGATTGCCTGTGGTTTTGCCTCCATGGGTGCGATGGTGACCGGAGATATCTTCAATTTCACGCTCTTCACTGCAATGGTCGGGATCACTAATGTGGGGATTGTCGCTGCGGTTAAAAGCCCTCATGTGCAGAATGCTGCATACCAATACGGCCTTGTAGCTCTCTCGGCAACTGTGCCACTCTTTGCGGGTGCGGCATTGTACGCAGCTGCAACCGGCTCGCTCTCTATGGTCGAACTCATGAAAGGTACACTGCCTCCTGTCCCTCTGATAGCGAAAGCCCTGCTCGTGATTGGGGTGATCGGTGAGGGTATGGCCCCGTTCTATGCGGCAAAAGCAGAGATGTTCCGCGCCCCGGGAGCCCCGTATGTGATCATGTGCTCACTCTCCCCGCTCCTGATCTTTTTGCGGGTTGTCGAAATTGTAATGCTGGGGTGATAACGATGAAGAAAACAACTGCTGCACGGATCTTCTGGGCGGGTGCG
>DATMWO010000272.1:0-3858 GCA_035562475.1 Methanoregula sp. | reverse complement strand
ATGCGGATGAGCGTGTCCTGGCTCTTGAGCGTGAACTCTATACCGGACTTGTCGAAGTACTTCGAATTGCTGTTCCCGATCTTCAGGCAATAGCACGTGGTATTGCTGTCCTGGATGTCTCTGCCGCACTTGCTGAGATTGCGCAGACCCGTGACTACATACGCCCCCAGCTGAACACCAGCGATGCGATTATTATCCGTGACGGACGCCATCCTGTTGTCGAACGGGGTGTTTGTGGAAATTTCGTCCCCAACGACACCGAACTTGCCAGTTCCGGCATTCAGGTGATGATCATCACGGGAGCAAATATGGCCGGAAAATCCACATACATGCGGGCAGTAGCGCTTATCTGTATCATGGCCCAGGCAGGAAGTTTTGTTCCGGCCCGGCATGCGAGTATTGGCATTCTTGATCGCATATTCACCCGCGTTGGTGCGTTTGACGATCTCGCCAGCGGACAGAGCACCTTTTTTGTAGAGATGCTCGAACTTGCCAACATTCTCAACAATGTTACTGCAAAGAGTCTCGTCATCCTTGATGAGATCGGCAGGGGAACCAGCACCGTCGACGGATGCTCGATTGCAAAAGCAGTGCTCGAATATCTTCATGGACGGGCAGGTGCCGGGCCAAAGACCCTTTTTGCCACGCACTTCCATGAACTTGTTGAGGTGGAAAGCGAGCTAAAAAGGGTTAAAAACTATCATTTCGCTGTAAAAGAGACAAAAAACGAAGTGGTCTTCCTGCGAAAACTCATCCCTGGAGCAACCGATAAAAGCTATGGTATTCATGTCGCCCGCCTTGCCGGTATCCCGAAAAAAGTGACCGAGCGTGCCGGGAGTATTCTTACCGAGACCATGAACCGTGATGTCCCTTCCGGCACCCGCCCCCAGCGGTACACCCAGATCCTTTTATTCGACAATGACAGCACAACAACAACAACAACAACAACAGCACAACACCCGGTACTTGAGGAACTTGACCGTATCAGACCGGATGAGATGACTCCCCTGCAGGCACTTGCAAAGATTGCCGAGTTACGTAAAATGCTGGAAAATAAGGAAGAATAATCATGAAGTCCCGGAATACTGTTTCTGCTATCCACATCCTTGATCAGGCAACCGTTAACCAGATTGCTGCCGGCGAGGTAGTTGAACGTCCTGCTTCGGTGGTAAAAGAGCTTGTAGAAAATGCAATCGATGCCGGTGCCCGTTCAATCAGGATCGATATCACCTCGTCTGCAAAAGAAATTATGAGTATTCGTATTATCGACGACGGATCCGGTATGTCTCCTGCCGATGCTGTGCTTGCATTCACTCCCCATGCAACGAGCAAAATTTCCCGGATCGATGATCTCCATAAAATCCACACTCTTGGGTTCCGCGGAGAAGCTCTTGCCAGCATCGCTGCGGTGTCAAGAGTTACGCTTACAACCCGGCTTCGGAATGCAGGGGAAGTTGCTGGAACGAGGGTGCTCATTAAAGGGGGACAAATTCAAGAGACAGGAGAGACCGGAGCCCCGGAAGGAACCAGTGTGCTGGTAGAAGACCTGTTCTTTAATACGCCGGCACGAAAAAAGTTCCAGAAGAGTAAAAATACTGAGACCGCACATATCCACGCGATCCTGGAAGGCATCTGCCTCGCCCATCCGGGGATATCATTCCGGTTGTATTCCAATCAGCATGAGCAGCTTGTAACGGATCGATCATCCCGGATTCTCGACACCATTGCCCGTATCTACGGCAGTGATGTCGTAAAAGATCTTATTCCGGTGAATCTTTCACTTCCTTTCATGAAGATTTCCGGATACACCTCACGCCCATCACTATCCCGAAAGGATACATCCCGGATACTGATAGCGATCAATCAGCGCTATGTATCTTCGACCCTCATCACCGGTGCCGTCAGGGAGGGGTATGGCCCCGTGCTCGCAAAAGAGCGGTTCCCCCTTGCCTTCCTCACCCTCGAGATTGATACCGAACTGGTCGATGTAAATGTGCACCCTACAAAAAAACTGGTGCGGCTCTCCCGGGAAAACGAGATCGCCCGGGCAATGAGCGAAGCGGTAAAAACTGCATTGCTCAGCAACGATTTAATCCCCGATGCCGCTGCCCCCTCGCAAATATACCTGGAGGAATCCGGCAGGATACCTGCAACTGCACCCGACCCGAGCTATGACTTCAGTCCAACGGCACCGTACGGAATCAGTGAAGCACAGCATGCAGGTACTGTCATGACTGACCGCCAGCTTCGGCAGACCGAACTCCCGACCGGCATGGTACCGGTCGAAGTGAAACTCCCGGTCATGGAGGTTATTGGTCAGTTGGGAGGGATCTACATCCTGGCAACAACGGATACCGGTGAACTGGTGATTATCGACCAGCATGCCGTTCATGAGCGTATCCTGTACGAACAGGTCATCGCACGAACGGAAGGGGATCACCGTTCACAGGAGCTGCTCGTCCCGTTTATCCTGCACCGGACCCTGCAGGAAACGGCAATCCTTCGCGATCTTATACCTGCACTTGCACAGGAAGGATTTGTTCTTGAGGAATTTGGCAGGGATACCTTTCTTGTCCGGGCAATCCCGGTTGTTCTGGGTAAACTGGAGGATATGACCATGATTGATGAGATGGTGAGCGATCTTGTCAGTGAAGAGGCGGTCCGTTCAGTAAACACCCGTGAAAGAATTACCCGCATCATTGCATGCCGGGGTGCAATCAAGGCAGGGACAGTCTGTACACGGGAACAATGCCAGCGCCTGATACACCAGATACGGTTTGCGAAAAACCCGTTCACCTGCCCCCACGGAAGACCCACGATGCTCAGGTTTAGCCGGACCGACCTTGATACTATGTTTAAACGTACATGAGTGACCGTAATTTCAGTACACCGCACGCCCCTTTTATCGGTGTTGCAATATCTGAACAATTATGAGAGGATAGGATCATACGGTAGGGATCGGGTCTGATATTATTAACCGGACTGTCAAAACCATGAAAAACTCAGATCAGGAAACGCTGGATACTGGCGAACCTCACTATTCCCGCAATGATAGTTCCCGCCCGGGTATTCCGGCGTTCCGGCAGATGGTGCTCGCACATTATGAGCATTATGGTCGGGAGATGGCCTGGCGAAATACGATAGATCCTTATCAGATACTTGTTTCGGAGATTATGCTCCAGCAGACACAGGTAGAACGGGTCACGGTAAAATTTCCGGAATTTATCCGTGCGTTCCCGGACTTTGCATCACTTGCGTCCGCACCTCTGGCACATGTACTCGCCGCCTGGCAGGGTCTTGGCTATAACCGGCGGGCTATTGCATTACAGAAATGTGCCATCCGTGTTATGAACGAATACGATGGTGTTCTTCCGGCGGATGTCGATACCCTCGCAACATTTCCCGGCATTGGCAGGGCGACTGCGTCATCCATTGCAGCATTCGCGTTTAATACGCCTGTTGTCTTTATTGAGACCAATATTCGCAGGGTCTTTATTCACTTTTTCTTTAACGACACAGACACGGTACATGATGCAGAGATCCTGCCGCTTGTTAAAAAAGCATTATACCGTGAAAATCCCCGTGTCTGGTACTGGGCGCTGATGGATCTGGGCACAGCACTTAAAAAGACGATTCCCAATCCGAACCGGCGAAGCGTTCATTATGCACGGCAGTCTCCTTTCGAAGGATCAGACCGGAAAATTCGTGGTATCATCCTGAAATTATTGCTGAAACATGCATTCCTTGAAGAGGCGGAGATCATCGGTTGCGTTGGTGAAGATCCGTATAGGGTAAAGAGGATGCTTGACGCTCTTGAAGAGGAGGGGTTCATTACACGCAGGAACAATGGATTTATTC